>JARRLC010000022.1:0-29731 GCA_037387425.1 Alphaproteobacteria bacterium | reverse complement strand
GACAGCACGATGTTCACTTCATCATCATGCGGCAGGTAGTTGAGCGTCGCCACAATTGACCAACGGTCCATCTGACCCTGGTTGATCTGCTGCGTGCCGTGATACAGCCCCGAAGTGTCGCCCAGGCCGATGGTGTTCGTGGTCGCAAACAGCCGGAACGATGGATGGGGACGGATCACCTTGCTCTGGTCAAGGAGCGTCAGCCGTCCGGAAACCTCCAGAACACGCTGAATAACGAACATCACATCCGGACGCCCGGCATCGTATTCGTCGAACACCAGCGCGGTATTGGATTGCAGCGCCCATGGCAAAATGCCTTCGCGGAACTCAGTAATCTGCTGGCCGTCGCGAATGACGATAGCGTCCTTGCCGACCAAGTCGATACGCGAGATGTGGCTGTCCAGGTTGATACGCACGCAAGGCCAGTTGAGCCGCGCCGCCACCTGCTCGATATGCGTGGATTTGCCGGTGCCGTGATAGCCCTGGATCATCACGCGGCGGTTATGTGCAAAGCCTGCGAGTATGGCGAGCGTTGTTTCGCGGTTGAAGCGGTAATCCGGGTCAATTTCCGGCACGTGCTCCTCGACAGCGGAAAATGCTGGCACTTGCATGTCGGTATCGATGCCGAACACTTGGCTAGCCGAAATTTTGATATCTGGCAGTTTGCTTTGTTCCGTTCCCTTGGCTGGCATGCGTCTATTCCATATTCCATGTCTGTTTTGAGCCGCCGATGCCTTTTGTTCTCGTCGGCAAGGGGAAAGCCCTCTTATGCGTTCGGCGGCATTCGAGTTTAGGTTTATAGGCAAGTTTTCAGCAAAAGCCAGCCTGCTTGAGATAATTGTAGGCTTGGATAACTTCGCGAAGCGTGTCTTCAGACGTACGATCACCGCCATTTCCGTCTGGGTGATGGCGTTTTACCAGCACTTTGAAACGCGCTTTGATTTCGGCTGGCGTGGCATCGTCGCCCAGATCGAGAACGCGCAAACTGCGTCGTTCGGCGTTGCCTATAACGCGTCGCGGTTTGTCATGACCGTCGGCATTGTTGGTCTGCTGATGTCCTGACATGCCGAACAGGCCCAGCGGATCGATGGTTTCGAAATCCTTGTTGAAGCCGTTCATGAATGGCTGCGCAGCGGAGCGAAAACCTGTTGAGGCCCAGGCGTTTACGCCTGATGACCAAGTTGGGCGGTGTCCGGTGACGGAAGCTTTTTGATATGCTGCGACGTCGTCGTCTTTCATGCCTGAGAAGTAATTGTAAGATTTGTTGTACTCGCGCACATGGTCGATGCAGAACAGATGGTATTCGCCTTCATGCCCGCGTCCTTTTGGCGCACGATGCGTTCCGGGGTTCTTGCAACCGGGCCATTCGCATAGCGGCGTATGGTCTTCAACCCGATCCTCATCCGGTTTGATTCGGATGCTATCAAAATATTTTGAATCGAGTTTCATTCGTCATATATCCAAAACAACGCTTATTAGAGTTACGAGCAAGCGGTGAGTCACCTGATCCTCACGATGATTATGCTGCTTCGTTAGGACGGAAACAAGTCCTGTGGTTCGCCTATAAGTGAAGAACTCTCACTCTGAATAAATGCTGTAAATTTTCTGAAAGGTTGATGCAAATGGAACAAAAGATTCAAAGTAAGCTCGTTGATGCCTTTGCGCCACAACGGGTTTCCGTGTCTGATTTCTCGGAAAAGCATGCGGAACATCAAGACCGGCACGGCCGGGACGAGGCAAAAGAGACGCATTTTGCTGTGACTATCGTTGCTGATTCGTTCGTAGGACGTTCGCGTGTAGAGCGCCATCGGATGGTGTATGAAGCCTTGGCGCAAGAAATGGCGGGCGGAATTCACGCGCTCGCGATCACGGCATTGACGCCGGAAGAGGAGAAGGCAAATGCCAAAGAAGCTGTCTGAGGGGCAGGCAGCCGAAGCCGTGGATACAGCAGATACAGCGAATGCATCGGTGGATATGACGCGCATGCTGGTCGCCGAGGGGCTGGGCGCAGGCGTGCTGATGTTCTCAATCGTGGCGGCAGGCATTCTGGCTGAGCGGTTCGCGGGCGGAAACGTCGCCATTGCCATGCTGATAACGAGTTTGGCTGGCGTGTCCGCGTTCGTGGCGCTGAGGCTGGCGTTTTTCCGTGTGGCGCCATTTGCGTTCACCCCGTTGATGGCGCTGGCCGACGTTCTGGAAGGGCGCGCGCCCCTCATGCAAGCGCTGTTGGCGTCAGCGGCTCAGATGGCGGCGGCGGTGTTGGGCGTTATGTTGGCGCATCTGGTCACGAATACCGGCCTGGTGCAGGTTGCGACGCAAATTCAGACGGGCCAAGGCATTTGGGGCGGCGAATTCGTGGCGGGGGCGTTCTTCGTTATGGTGATGCGCGATTTGCGCAAAAGTACGCCGTTGACGGTTGCTCTGGTTGGCGGCCTTGTTTTGCTGGCGCTATCGCTGATTATGCCGTCGATGTCGTTCGCCAACCCGGCTATTACGCTGGCGCGCACGCTTACGGATAGCTTCACCGCGATCCGCTTGCAAGACGCCGGGATAATCGCCGTGTGTCAGATTGCTGGCGCGGTTGTGGGCGTGTATGCAGGGCGCTGGCTGTCTCCGCATGCGCGCAGTGGCAACGAAAGCTGATACCACGCGCTCGCACGAACGGAGTAAACAACTATCACGCGACCGGCTGCTGTTGCAGCTCGATACATGCTGTGAGCCTGCGGATGAGCTCTTCCCCATCCGCAAGCCGTTCGCGTGCCCTTTTAAGCTTTTCGTGCGGATCAGGATTTGCGCTAGCCGTGGACTGTCTGGACGACAACACGCTGTCTTGCAGGCGGGAAAGCCGTTTTTCTTCCCCTATGGCGGCTTTTTCCACCACGCTCAGGTAGCGCGCGAAAAACTTCCTGATCCCCGTCGCGACATATGTTTGCAGTTCATCGGACGCTGCGGCAACGAGTTTGGTAACGACAGGGCTTAATTCGGCGGCGACGATTTCTTCAATTTTCAGTGCAGTTTCATTGGCTGACTGCACGTCTAGCCATTTGTCGTCTTCGAGGTCGAAAATAATGGTCGTTTCCGGCGTGGAGAACGATGGTTTCAGGCTGAAGCTCATTAGCGAAGTAGACGCGGACGGCAAAGCGAGATCGGACGCCGCCTCCGATATCATGCGTTTGAGTTCTGGGGCTGCTTGCCGCTGGGCGTCGTTGAGCAGGTTGCCAGTCTCCCAGAACGATCTGAGAAGCTGTTCTTCTATTCTGTCGCGCATCGGCTGCAGATTGCAGACCCATGGTTGAATGTGCTGACCGCGCAGCCACAGGGGCGGGACAGTGGCTCCCTGGTGCGCCGCGAAAGTCTGCACATCCTCATTCAGCGAGGTTCGCAAGGCATCGATGGTTACGAGGGTTTCCTGGCGCAGCCATTCTTCCGCGGTGAGCAGATAGTTTTCCACGTCGCTGATGGCAAGTTTGAGCTGTGTCAGCTTCTTACTGAGGTCGGGTTTAGGCTCTGGCGCTAACGCGGGCGTCAAAGGCTGAGTATCGCCTCCGATACTGAGAAGCGCTTTGAGGGCTCCGGCTTCTTTGCGCGCGTCGTCATTCATGTTTTCGACTGCGGTGAGCAGTGCTGCGCTAAGCTGATTCAGCCAGTATCCCACCGAGCCGTGCAGCATCATGTGCGAGATGGCCGAAATGATAGCGGGAGCGCCCGAACAGGCATAGAGCACATCGCTGAGACGTTCACGACTGATTGCCCTGTATCCGCTAAGCGCAGTTGGTTCGTTAGGCTCCAGCGCGCCGATACTGTGCGCATAAGCGATGAGTTCTGGCTGCCAGATGTGTTCAAGGTCGGTTTGCGATAAATCGAGCGCGGCGTTAGCCCAATGCGTGCTTCCAGCCAGCACCGGGATATTTACGCCTGGGAATTCCTTGGCCAGCGTTTGTTGCACGCCTGAAATCAGAGCTTCCTTGCCGCTGTCGATACTGGAAATGCCGTCAATTTTGTTAAGGAAGATAACGATACGGCTTTGGTGCGCGCCGATGAGCATGCGCAGTAATGCCAGATCGCCAGAGGAAAGCGGGTTCAGCGCCGACATGACAACCACGTAGACATCTGCGTCTTCTATGCTGCTGAGCGTGAAATCGTCGCGCATATGTGTGGTTTCGTTAATGCCCGGCGTATCGATGACCGTGGCAGGGCAGGCGAATGGAGCGGCGTCAAAGAACAGATCAGCGGTTTTGGTGATGTCGGCATAGCGACGCGGCATCAATTCCATGTTCGGTTCATCGACATTTTGGCTAAGACGAATATAGCTGTCGATGACATCGCGCGTGACGACATCGTGCCAGCGGTCCTGGCCGAATAGGAGCTGGTAATATTTGCAGAGCCGCGCTTCAGTGACATGTTGGGGATCGACGAAATGCGCCTCTTGTCCTTCCTGAGGAATAAGACGCGAGGCTAATGCTTGCAGGTTCCCGGCTTCAAGAGCCAGGCGTTGCCATTCGTCTTGTCCGAAAAATGTAAACAGCGCTCCGTTTTGAGGGGATTCTGGAAGCGCGAAGTGCAGGCGGGAAACAACGCTCGTCCAGGGATTAACGTCGGTTGGCAGGAGGTTAGGGCGCTGAATGAGCGCGTTGACAAACGAGGTCTTGCCAGTTTGCGGCAGGCCAAGAATAGCGATGCGGCTGTGTTGTTTATTCACGGCCTCAATCGCTTCGCCGACGATTGGCGCAAGCTTATCTCCTAGTACATGTTGTAATTCGGTGCCGATAGCTGTCAGTTCTTGTGTGACATGCTGTAACTCGGCGCCAACATACCAAGTCATACTGTCATTCGCCGCGTGTTCTTCCACTTCAAGTCTGAACTGTGTGTGGTAGGCCATGTGCCCCACGGCGTGTCCGCCGTACCTCTCGCAATGGGCAAGCGGTATATTACCGCAAAACCAGCGGAAAATCCGCATTGTTACGAATGCCCGAATTTTTGTAGCGAGGCACCCCCTCACTACGCGCTATGTACACCTATAAGTAATTAGTATCACAGCTAAGCAACTTTTAGAAACGCATTAAAAAATCATGCGATATTCATTATGAATACTTGAAATTTTGTTTCCTTTTGTAACAGTCGGGGGCGGGCGGCTGTTTTCCTCATCGGAATGTGTAGGGCGAATTTGTTCGCTTCGTGTTACTTTTGTGATACGAAAGTACGCGGCTATTAATTGAGCGCGTTAATGCCTCATTGATATGTTGAGGTCAGAGGGATGGCGAAAACGGTTGGAGGATGAAATTGTTAGGCATGCGGGGTATGTCTACAATTTGTTGTCATATTGAGATGTTTTTGTTGGGGAGCAGAGCATTGAAAGTTTGGCCCATTTGAGGGTAGCTGATGGGTATCTCAAGCTTTGCGGTGTTTGGAGTATGGGGAACATCTTCTAGGTACAGTAATGTATTTACGGAGTACTCTTGCTTTTCAAAGTATAGAAAGG
Source organism: Alphaproteobacteria bacterium (assembly GCA_037387425.1). Taxonomy (GTDB): domain Bacteria; phylum Pseudomonadota; class Alphaproteobacteria; order Rhizobiales; family Rhodomicrobiaceae; genus JARRLC01. The sequence goes on along the minus strand of JARRLC010000022.1, from coordinate 24,252 downwards.
AGGGGGATATGTTAACACCCAATATATTCGGTGCCAAAACTGTTAGCTGGGCACTGATAGTGGCGGCAGCTACGATGTTGGGAGTAAGTGGGGAGTGGGGGGATACTTCTAAAGCCAAGGCTCAATCTAGGCCTGCGCCTCTTTATATTAACATGCCCGCCACGTTTCAAATCCCACCAAACAAGAATGTGCCTCTTCCGATTCAGATCTCGCCACAGAGTTCTTTGCCCAAACAATCGATGGTGCTTATTCGTGGCTTGCCGCCCAGTATAGCGCTTACCGCTGGTCGCGCTTTTGAATCCGGTGTTTGGGGTGTAAAACCATCAGATTTGCCTAAACTGAGGATTAATTCGCTTGGCGGCACAGGATTAACAAGCAGACTTTCTATATCCATCGTGACGTTGGATGGAACGGTATTAGCGCAAAGCTCGTTAGATCTTGTCGTTATTGAGCCATCGGAACAAAATACTGCAAAAAAAGCTCCTGACAGTCAGCCGCAAGTGAAAACTGCTTACACGGGCGCTGATACGAACGCTGATGCTGACCAAAACCCAAATACTGGTTCCACGGCAGAAGCTGATACAACGCCGTTACAAGTTTCTCCTAAAGATAAGCCGCGCATAGCCAAACTAATGAAAAAAGGCAATGAGTATTTCCAAATAGGAAGCATAAATATCGCGCGCGGATTCTACGGGAAGGCGGCTGATCTTGGTTCAAAAGAGGCGATGGTTTCTCTCGCCCGTACATTTGATCCGACAGAGCTGGAAGAGACGTCAGTGTCGATTACCGTTAAGCCAAATGTAGCGCAGGCCAGGAAATGGTATGAAAAAGCTAAGCGGCGGGGATCAGCAAAAGCAGCGGAATATCTTGAGCGATTGCCTGAGTAGTTGGCCCTGTTGATATTCAGCACAAGAGGGGCTGTTTCAAGGGATAAAGGAGCCGTGCTGGAGGCATGGGCCGCTCTTCATCCCTTGCAACAGAACGAAGGTGTTTTGCGCCTACTTAGCTGTATCCCTTCAAACAGGGACAATGTGCCTAACGGCTTCTCCGCCGTGAGCTGTGATCAGCGCCCATCGAGAATTTTCCGCGCAGCAGCGGTAACGCGGTCAGCCATGGCGGCTTGCCCTTCCGCTGTTGGATGAAACGCCCCGCCATAGGTACTGCTCATGAAAACCTGGAAAGGTGTCCAGTAACGCCGGGCAAGGTTTTGCATGGGCAGCGTGTAAACTCTGGAGCAATTGACACCAAAATTGGCGATAGCGCTGGCGTGCATGTTGGAAGTCAAAAATGCGTCGTTCGGGGTGCGGAACCAGCGTTGGCGCGGAGCATAAGGCGCATAGTGTGAGGGCTTGTACGGCGTCCATTTGCCATTCAGGAAACGTGGTAGGGACAGATTATCGGCCAAGCCATTGCCATTCGTGGCGCACAGACCATGCGTGCGGAAATCATCGTCGTAGCCATCGACATATGTCCAGTTTCTCCCGGCGCTTTTCGCAAGCTGTTTGTTCAGCTCCTGGGTAAAGCTCTCCGCACTTGCGACTTTTTCGGCGTTGAGCCGGAAGGGCGGGAACACCTCCATGCCTTTTGTGCCGCCGCAAGCGCTGACGCCATCGGTGTCATATCCCATATTGGGATAGCCGGTAACGATGACATGGCTATTGCTCCGCCTGCCGGACTTTACGCCCAGTAAAGCTGTGAGTGCGAAGCGCAAGCCATCGTAGCGGCCTTTTACGAGTTCGAGCCGTTTGCGCGCTTCGTCTACGCCGTAAACCGAGCCCAGACGGCTGCCCAGTCTGCGGTAAATGCTGTTATCGCTCAGCATCGTATCGGATACCAGGGAGACAAATCCCACATCGTTGCCACCCACTGAGAGGAAGACGAGGTCCACGGGGCGTTTCAGCGCGGGTTTGTGGTTGGGCGTCAAACAGCGCGTAATCCGCATCTCGTTTTCTGAGAGATGACGCAGCTCAGGAATGCGGTTGATGACGGCCGCTGGCATGGGCGCGTTTTTAACAACCGATTTGCATAATTCTTCTGACAAAGCGGAAAGCTGGGGTTTGACCAGGAAATTATCGCCGACAGTGCACTCGCGAACTGGCTTGCTCAGCAATATTCCTTCAGTGATTTCCGAGCCGCTGCAACTGAAGCTGACGAAGGTAATCGCGCGCTTCGGATTTTCCACTGCGAGTTGCAGTGCGGCGCGAAGCTGATGCGAGTAGAGCGAGCGGTGACATTCCCGGTCCCACCAGCGGGCGCGCTCTTTTTTGAATTTGGCGGTGTTGATTTTCTTCCAGCCGCCTTCTCGCGCTGGATAGCCGTCCAGTGTTTCGCGTTTGCCAGTGGCGGCGATATCGACATAGCCATAGTTAAATGAGCGTGTGTCGTCGAATGTGACGGGGTGATCCGGGTTGCCTTCGCCCGCAGCGAATGAATCGCCCAAGCCGACAATTAGCACATCGCGGATTTTCACACGCACCGGCTTGATTCTTCCGCCGTTACTTTTCTTAACGCTCACGCGCGCGCCAGCAGGGTAGGGGATGTCGAGCTTCACGCGTTCGTTGCAAGGCGCGGCTGCTTCGCTGATGGCCTTACCTTTGCGGTTGACCACTGTCCACGAGCATTCTGCGTTTTTGTCTTCCGGCGTAAAGATATCCCAGAAGCTTTCTTTGTCTCTCAGATACGCGATGATGCGGTGGCTCTTGGGAAGCACATAATCAGGGCAGGCGGTATATCTGTCTTTATCCTGATCGTAACAGGTGTGATTGAACACATCGTCGGCCCATCCACGCCCACCGGAGAGAAGCGCCAGTTTGCGTTCGGCGGCTAGAATGGGGGAAGTGCGCTCAGCGGCAGTGAGCTGCTTAAATATATCGTGATGCAGTTTGGTGTCTGCCGGTTTTTTGAACAGGCGGAATGGATTTTCCAATTGCCAGTCAATGACTTTTTCCGCGTGTGCTGGCACGCTCAGCAGTACTGAGATGCAAAGCGCGCTAACGAACATAACGGCGCGTGTTATGGTTTTCACCCGTTCCCCCAAGCGCAGGTTGTCAATGCTTTCGTCTTAACTCAGGACGAGTACGTATTGCAATGCGCTCTTCAATGCCACGCACAAGGAATTCATGCCTGTCAATATAGAAAGAGAAACATTTAAGTAGATAGTTAAAATTTGACATATTTCAGGAAGATAGGCGCAACATATTGTGAACGATAATGCCTCATCTTATGAATAAATTATGATATACAGTCGTTCCGGTGGATAAAACCTGACGTTCCAGTTGGTTGTCTGTGGATAGCAAGACAGATGCACAGTTCCATATACACGGTAGAATTTGCCCATAAGCCAAACAGCAATCGAGTATGAAAGAGTTCGAACCAGAAGCAGCGAGGGTATAAATGAAAGAACTAATAACACGACGCATGGCTCTTCAGTCGCTTACAGCCTGTGCGTGCGTGACTTGCCTTTCAGCGGCAGGTCTTGCTAGCGCCTCGGAACATGGCGCTGAAAAAGCTGCCGCCGGTCATGGGGGCGCGCCGCACTGGGGATATGAAGGAGAAGGATCGCCAGAACATTGGGGCGACCTATCGCCTGACTTTAAAACTTGTTCGTTGGGCACCGAGCAATCCCCCATTGATTTAACTGACGCTGTTAAGGCTCAGCTTGGCGAACCCTTTAAACTTGAATATCGGGCGGTCGCAGGAAAAATCGTTAACAACGGGCATTCGATCCAAGTGAATGTTGAGCCAGGATGCTCTTGTACGATCAAGGGAAAGCGTTTCGATCTGTTGCAGTACCATTTCCATCATCCCAGTGAGCATCTTGTAGACGGACGGCCTCATGCGATGGAAGGGCATTATGTTCATAAGGCAGAAGATGGACAGATCGCGGTGATCGGCGTGTTCATCAAGCCGGGCGCAAAGAATGCTGCATTGGCGCCGGTGTTTGCCTCAATGCCGAACGCGCAAGGGGCGGAACAGCCATTTGAAACGCTTGATCCGTCTGCCGCTTTTCCAGCTAGCCAGGCCTATTACCGCTATCGGGGGTCTTTGACGACGCCACCTTGTTCCGAAGGCTTGATCTGGACTGTGTTCCAAGAACCAATTGAGGCCTCGCAAGAACAGGTTCAGGCGTTTGCCAAAATCTTCCCGAACAATGCGCGCCCTGTTAAGCCTATTAACCGCCGTTACCTGCTCAAAAGCTCCAGTTGAGCTGTGTAAATTGGCTGTTAGAAAGGCGCTTCAGCTTATTAGAGCGTTTTCCGATCTAACCGGATCAAAAAATGTTCTAACTTCTTGCTCTATCGCATTTCCACGAGCGCGGGAAGTCTCGCAACTTTTGCTGAAAATGCTCTAGAGGGAGCGCCTTTTGCAATTTTCCTTTACAAACCGCTAAAGGCAGTTTCTTATTTGACGCATCTTTAGAATAGTTCTAATGTCCTTTGTCCCCAGTTCTGTGGGGCAACGAATGACCAACACCCAGGAGGAAATGCATGGCAGCTCTACAAGGCAGTAAGACTGAACAAAATCTCAAGGAAGCATTCGCCGGAGAATCACAGGCCAACCGGCGCTATCTCTATTTCGCACAGAAAGCTGATGTCGAAGGCTATAACGATGTCGCCGTTGTATTCCGTTCGACCGCTGAAGGCGAGACAGGCCACGCCCACGGCCACTTAGAGTTCCTGGAAGATGTTGGCGATCCGGCAACAGGGCTTCCCATCGGTAAGACAGCGGATAACCTGAAAGCCGCTGTCGCTGGCGAAACCCACGAATACACCGATATGTATCCGGGCATGGCTCGCACCGCGCGCGAGGAAGGCTTTGATGAAATCGCCGATTGGTTCGAGACGCTGGCCAAAGCTGAGCGTTCTCATGCGGGCCGCTTCCAGCGCGCGCTCGACGAACTGGGCTAAGCTTAGCACCTAACTCTTGAAACTGGCCTGCCGGTTTATTCACCAAAACGAATCGGCAGGGCCCTATCCAGCCATAAAGGACATTCCATGCGGGAAGGCGGATTAGACGCTCCCGTCCGGCACGCGCTGGACTGGGAAAGTGAGAGCTTTTACGACGAAGCCGCGCTAGACGCCGAATTGCGCCGCGTCTTCGACATTTGCCACGGTTGCCGCCGGTGCTTCAATTTGTGCGATTCATTTCCTCGGCTATTCGATCTGGTGGATGAGTCGAAATCTGGTGAGCTGGACACCGTCGATAGCGCCGAGTTCCGCAAGGTGGTGGACGCATGCACGCTGTGCGATATGTGTTTCCTCACCAAATGCCCCTACGTGCCGCCGCATGAATTCAACCTCGATTTCCCGCATCTGATGCTGCGCTACCGGGCGGTTCAGGCGCGGAAAGAAGGCATCCCTTTCGCTGACCGCCAGTTGATGGAAACCGACCGCAACGGACGCCTCGCCGGGGCTGTAAGCGGCCTTGCGAATTGGGCGACGCGGTGCAGCAATCACGCTACGCGCGGCGTGATGGAGAGCGTGGCGGGCATCCACCGCGAAGCGCATTTACCGAAATATTGCGGTAAGTCTTTCGAGACGCGCGCCAAGGCGAGTGCGCCAGAGGTTAACCGCGATGCGCCAGCTTTTGGACGCAAGGCGGTGCTCTACGCCACCTGCTTCACGAACTTCAACGCTGCCGATACCGGCATGGCCGCGCGTGCTGTGCTGGCGAAAAACGGCGTTGACACAGAAGTTCTGCATCCATCCTGTTGCGGCATGCCGCGCCTGGAGCAAGGGCTCATCGGTGAAGTGGCCGACGCAGCGCGGAAAGTGGCGGCAACATTCCGCCCATGGATCGAAAAGGGTTACCCCGTCGTGGCGATGATGCCTTCCTGCGCGCTGATGCTGAAATTCGAATGGCCGCTCATTCTGCCAGATGACGAAGACGTGAAATTACTGGCCGAAGCCACCTGGGATCTGAGCGAATACGTGGTTGATATCGCCCGCAATGAGGGGCTGGCTCCTGGTATGCAGCCTGTGCCTGGCGGCGTTGCTGTGCACATAGCTTGTCATGCCCGCGCGCAGAATGTGGGGCAGAAGGCCGCCGAGATGCTGCGGTTTATTCCGGATGCTGACATTACCGTTATCGAGCGATGCTCAGGCCACGGCGGTGCGTGGGGCATTAAAACTCAGAATTTCGATGTTGCGTTGAAGGTGGGCAAGCCCGCCGCGCGGGCCATGGCCAAGGCCGATAAAGCGTTCATGGTGTCGGAATGTCCGCTGGCTGGCGAGCATCTCGTGCAAGGGATGGAACGGCTTGATGGCGGCAGTGGCGCTCAGGGCGGGGAAGAGGACGGCGCAAAGCAGCCGCAGCTTCTCACGCATCCTATCGAGCTACTCGCCCGCGCTTACGGCGTCGCCAGCAAATAGCACACAGCGCGTTCATAAGATTTCGGCAGGATTGTCACGCGAGCGCTTGCAGTAAAAGCGATGTCAATAGGGCCTGACTGTCGCCATCGAGTTGCAGGCTGACAGGCAGCGCCCGCGCCTTGGCTTTTAGCTCTGAAAGCGGGCCTTCCGCCCCTTCCAGACGCGCCATGTCTTTTTCGGTGGTAACCAGAACCGCCTTTTCGCGGCTAGCCGTTTCCAAGAGCGAGGCGGCGTCTTCAGCCGTAAACACATGATGATCGGGGAAAGAGACCGACGCTTTTACGTCCGCCCCCGCCTCTTCCAACGTGCGGAAAAACTTGTCCGGACGTCCAATGCCGCAAAACGCCACAACGGGAGCAGTCTTCAGCCAATCGATATCGCCATTGGGCTGGTACCGGGCATGCAGCACCGGCAAGACGCGCGCGTGGCCGTCTTTGGTGATTGTCCGGGGGAGTTCCAGGTCCGGCCCTTCCCCTACCATGACGATAACATCGGCGCGGCGCAGTTGCGCCTTGAGCGGCGCGCGTAAAGGACCAGCGGGAAAAATAAATCTGTTGCCCAGCCCCACCGCACCATCGACAGCAATAACCGACATACTTTTCGCAAGCGAGGGGTTCTGAAAGCCGTCATCCATGATGATGATATCGGCGATGCCTGCTCTTTCGATGGTGCGCGCGCCTTTCATCCGGTTGTGAGCCACAAAAGTTGGCGCAACGCGGGCGAGCAACAACGCTTCGTCGCCAACATCGGCGACCTTGTCTCGGGCTATGTCTACGCGGTGAGGGCCTTCGATGCGTCCGCCAAAGCCGCGTGTGAGAAATGCGGGCTTTCCGCCCCAGTCGCGCGCTAGCTCAGCGACGGCAATTGCCAGCGGTGTTTTCCCGGCTCCGCCGAGGGTGAAGTTGCCTGCGCAAATCACCGGGAGCGACGAGCGGTAGGCCAGCGCGAACGCGAAACGCGCCTCCGCCGCCAGTCCGTAAAGCCCGCCAGCGGGCGACAGCGCGAGCGCTCTGGCCTTGTCGATAATCCTCGATCCGTACCACCAGTTTGGTTGTTCAAGGCGCATAGGCGACCCTTTTCGTTATCCCTTCGGCGCTGCCTTCAGCAGCAGAGGGATCAAGCGGCGGAAGAAACGGCTCCAATGCGGCAAGCGTGCGCTCCATGGCGCCGCTCAGCTCGTTGACGGCTTCTGAGGCCCCAGCGCGCATTGCTTCAAGTCTGGCCGTATCAGAAAGGAGTGTGCGCACGGCTTGCGTTAGTTCGTCTGAGTCTTTTACGAATTTGCATCCGCCTTTATTGGTGATGGCTTTGTACACTTCAGGAAAATTATGCCAATGCGGTCCACTAATGACGCCCGCGCCAAGTTTTACGGCTTCGATGGGGTTGTGCCCGCCGTGAGGCACAAGAGAACCTCCGATGAAAGCAACAGTCGCCAGTGAGTAAAACAGCCCCAACTCGCCGATAGTGTCGCTCACGTAGATCTCTGTATCAGCGGTCAGGGCGTCGCCTGTGGAGCGGCGCGCAACGCTAAAGCCCAAAAGTCCTTCGGCCATGGCGGCCATGGCGCTGCCGCGTTCAGGGTGGCGCGGCGCGATGATGGTGAGCAGCCCTGGCACGGTCTCGCGAAGCTTTTGATGCGCCACGGCGATCATCTCGTCTTCGCCGGGGTGGGTGCTTGCCGCCAGAAACACGGGGCGAGTGCGTATGGCGTCTTTCAGAAGCGCCAGTTTCTCGGCGTCAATAGGGGGAGGCGGCGCATCGAATTTGATGTTGCCAGCAGTGATGACGTTTAGCGCCCCCAATGTTTTCAAACGCTTAGTGAGTAACTTGCTTTGCGTCAGCACCACCGAAAAGCGCGAGAATAGCGGACGGCTCAAGCTCGGCATCTTGCTCCAACGGCGGGTAGAGCGCTCGGACATGATGGCGTTAAGAAGCGCTAGCGGAATGTCGCGCTTATCAGCCTCCAGAATAAGGTTTGGCCAGATTTCCGACTCGGTGAACAGCGCCATGTCAGGCCGCCAGTGATCGAAAAAGCGGGTAACGAATGCCGGCGAATCTAGCGGTACGAATTGGTGGATAGCGCCTTCGGGCAAGCGGCTGGCGGCGATTTTCGCAGAGGTTACCGTGACGGTTGTCAGCAAGACGCCAATATCTGGCCGCTTGCGGCGTAATTCTTCAATAAGCGGTAATACGGTGTTGGTTTCGCCGACACTCGCGGCATGGAACCACAGAAGTGTCTTATTTGGGCGCGGTATGCTGGCCAGTCCCATACGTTCGCCAAGGCGTTCGCGCACCTCCTTGCCTTTGTTGCTGCGGTGGCGCAGCAGAGCGCCCGCAAAGGGACGCATCGCGTGTGTGAGGGCGCGGTAAATTCTAAGCGGCAATCCGGGCGCGAATTTAATCCCAGGGGCAAAAGGCGTGGCGCGTGTGATGTTCCCGCCTGTGATCTGGTAAGCGCGGTCTGTGGCGGTGTTGAGGCTATTTTCAATGGTGATGCGTGCGGTTTCCAGTTCTTCAGGGCTGGCGTTGCGAGCCACCGTCACCGGTTCGCCGCACACCGCAGCCAGCTTCGAAAACGGTAAGTTGACGGTAAAACGGCTCCAGGTGTTGAAGGCCATGAAACGTTTTGTGGCAATCGCCACCGGGATCACCGGACGCCCCGACATCCGCGCCAGGGTAACGATGCCTTCGCCGGCTTTGCGCGCGGGGCCGGGCGGCACATCGGCGGTCATCGCCACGCATTCGCCAGCCTTCAGCGTGCGCAGCGCTTCACGTAAGGCATGGACGCCACCGCGATCTTTGCGTCTGTCGCCCGCGCCCGCGCCGCGTATCAGGCCGTGGCCGAACCGGGCCATTGTGCGGCTGACGATCTCGGCGTCGCCATGGCGCGCGACCATGCATTTTACAGGCAAGCCTTTGGGCGAGGCGATGGGGATCATGAGAAACTGCCCGTGCCACATGGCGAAGATGGCGGGCGCGTTTTTGTGAAGCTGTTCGGCAGTATCGGCTGGTTCGTAAGTCACCTTAGAGGAGTTGAACACCAGGCGGATAAAACGCGCCGCGAGTGCGCTGGTTCCACTCAGCCATGCTTCGGATTGCATCAGCCGCTTAAGCATCTGCCCGCTGTTCAAGGACTTGTTTTTGCGTTTCTTGCCAGCCATGAGCCTTGTGCGGGGTTAATCGCTACTCGGATAGAGTAGTTGTTGAATCGGCACGATAAAGTAGCGCATCAGAGCGTTATCGACAGTATGATTTTCAGCTTCCTTCCACGCTTCGCAGGCATTTTCGTAGTTGGGGAAAATGCCCACAATATCGAGTTTGCTGATGTTCCGGAAATCCGCTTTGTCTTGTGCAGTGAGTTCACCGCCGAAGACAAGATGCAGGTGCTGCTTGGGTGCGGTTTCGGTCATTGACGTTAGCGGGTTCGTGTTATCTTGTGTCTTATCGCTTTAACGCTAAAAAGCTCATCTGACCACGGGTATTAAGGATAGAGAGTTAATATGCCGCTTAAGATGCTGACGTTGACACTTTAGTGTAGTCAATAAGCCGCGCGTGCAGCTTAGGCCCAGCCGCAACGATGCCGTGTGAGCGCACTTCCTCTTTGTTGAAGGTGAGCGGGGTATCGTCAAGCGTCGTGATCACGCCGCCTGCTTCGCGCATCAGCAATGTGGCTGCCGCGATATCCCATTCCGCCAGCGCTGTAATGGAAAGCGCCGCGTTTACTTTGCCACAGACCACAGCCGAAATGCGGTAAGCGATGGAGCGGACGAACGAGCGGCGAAACTCAGGCCAAGGCTTTGCCCAGATAGATTTTTTGAACATGCCTCGGCTGCCCATGATATGGGCATCTTCGACGGTGGCGACATCTTCAACAGCCACGCGCTCATTATTGAGGAATGCGCCCATGCCGTGACGCGCGGTGAACAGCTCTTCCGTGACAGGATTGTAGATGGCGGCGAGCACCGGAGCTTCATCTACCACCAGTGCGGCTGAGACCACCCATTGCTCCGACCCTTCCAGAAAGGCGCGTGTGCCGTCGATGGGGTCCACCACCCACAGCGAGCGCATATCGAGACGGTTGAGGTCATCGGCGGTTTCTTCCGACAGCCAGCCATGCGGTGAGCCGTTGCCTGTGAGCTGTTCGCGTAAATAGCGGTCAACGGCGAGATCGGCTTCGCTAACAGGGGAGCCGTCAGATTTGTTGGTGGCGTCGATATCGCGGCGGAAATAGGTCATCGCCAGCGCGCCTGCTTCACGCACAGTGGTGATCAGAAGTTCGTAATCTTGGTCCAGGCGGTTGTCCGCGCCTTTGTTGTGTGTGTCGATGGTTATTCTCCAAAGTGTGATGGGTTTGTAGGGAATTTACCCCATCTTACGTTATGTAGGGTGGGTAAGCGCTAGCGAACCCCGCCTTAAAACGCTCGCACGCAAATTTCAGGCAGCCTCAAAAGAACATATTGGCCAGAAGCGCAATAAATACAAGCGCGCCGAAATCGCGGTTGGCGCGGAAGCGCTTCAGGCAGTTCGCGCCATTGTCGATGTCGAGCGTTATGACTTGCCAGGAGAGATGCGCCGCGCTCAGAACAAGGCCGGCAAAAAACGGCCATCCCGCGCCCGCTGTCCATCCCGCGCCCACGAGAAACGTTAGCGTGGCGCCAAAGAACAGCACAAGCCACGGTTTCGTGCGTTCGCCGAATTTCAGCGCAGTAGATTTCAGCCCTAAAATCGCGTCGTCGTCTTTATCTTGGTGGGCGTAAATCGTGTCGTATCCGATTGTCCAGGTGACGGCGGCGGCGTAGAGCAGAAAGGCGGGCGCTTCCAGGCGGCCGAACACTACGGCCCAGCCCATCAGTGCGCCCCACGAGAACGCCAGTCCCAGCACGCTCTGCGGCCAATAGGTGATGCGCTTCATAAACGGGTAGAACGACACCACAAGCAGCGATGATATGCCGAGCACGATAGCGAAGGCGTTGAATTGCAACAGCACCGCCAACCCGACGAGGCACAGCGCGACCATGAAAATGATCGCGCCTTTTACGCTCACCTGTCCGCTGGGGATAGGCCGCGTGCGCGTGCGTTCAACTTTGGCGTCAAAATTGCGGTCGGCGATGTCGTTATAAACGCATCCAGCGCCGCGCATCACCATTGCGCCCACGCCGAACAGCAAGAGTGTCCAGAGGGCGGAGAGATCGGGCCGGGCGCTGGCTTTCCCCCAGGCGAGTGCAAGCGACCACCAGCACGGCCACAACAAGAGCCATGTGCCGATAGGACGGTCTGCCCGCATAAGCCTCAGATAGGGTTGCGCGAAGGCGGGGGCATAGTTGTCCACCCAATTGCCGGGTGGGGCGTCGCTGGCTTGCAGGTTAACGGGGTCGGTTGAATGTGTAGGCATAAGAATTCCGTTACTGTGGTGTCGATGCCGCTTCAATCGCGGCTGCTATCTCATCCACGACCGATTGCACGAGCGTTTCGTCGTCGCCTTCGGCCATCACGCGGATGACCGGCTCGGTGCCGGACGGGCGAATGAGGACTCGTCCGCTATTGCCGAACCGCGCTTCTTGCTCCCCGATAACCGCGTTGACGCGTTCGTTTTCAAGCGGATGTGCGTCGTTGGTGCGCACGTTTTTCAGCAGTTGTGGCACGGGATCGAAGCACTTGCACACTTCGCTGACAGATTTTCCGCTTCCCACCACCACGCTTAAAATATGCAGCGCTGTGACGAGGCCGTCGCCGGTTGTGGTGTAGTCGGTCATCACGATGTGGCCGGATTGTTCGCCGCCGAGATTATACCCGCCTTTGCGCATTTTTTCTACTACATGGCGGTCGCCAACAGGAGTGCGCACGAGATCAAGATTTTTGCTTTGCAAAAACCGCTCAAGCCCCAGGTTCGACATGACTGTGGCGACGATCCCGCCGCCTGTTAAGCGCCCGGCATCAGCCCAGGTTTCCGCCACCACGGCCAGAAGCTGGTCGCCGTCGATGAGGTCGCCGTTTTCGTCCACGATGATCACGCGGTCGGCGTCGCCATCGAGCGCGATGCCGATATTCGCGCCGGTCTCGCGGACCTTGTCGCGGAGTGCGCCAGTGGCGGTTGATCCGCAGCTGAGGTTGATGTTGAAGCCGTCCGGCTCGTCGCCGATGGCGATGACGTCTGCGCCCAGTTCCCACAACGATTTCGGCGCAACGCGGTAGGCCGCGCCGTTGGCGCAATCGATGACGATTTTCAGCCCGTCCAGGCGGATTTTGCTGTCAAGCGTGCGCTTGGCGTATTCGATATAGCGGTCGAAAACGCCATCGATACGGTCGGATCGGCCCATACGTTCCGGTGTGCTCAGAAGCGAAGTCATATCGCTTTGGATGAGTTCTTCAATGCGCGCTTCATGTTCGTTGCATAGTTTGAAGCCATCAGCATTGAACATCTTGATGCCGTTGTCCTGGTAGGGGTTGTGCGAGGCCGAGATCATCACCCCCAGATCGGCGCGCAGCGACCTTGTGAGCATGGCGACGGCAGGCGTCGGCAGCGGCCCAAGCTGGAAAACGTTCATCCCCACCGAGGTGAACCCGGCCACCAGCGCCGCTTCGATCAGATAACCTGAGCGGCGCGTATCCTTGCCGATAACCACACGATGACGCCGGTCGCTGCTGGTGAACAGATGTCCCGCCGCCATGCCGACTTTCAACGCTGTTTCTGCGGTCATCGGATAAGTATTAGCCTGACCGCGAATTCCATCCGTACCGAAAAGCTTGCGCGCCATCACATTCCCTTTATTTTGTTTGTGACAAAAATAGCTACAGATAAAAACAGTTCAGAGCAAGACCAGCATTAGTATTGTTGGCAGGTTTTGCATAGGCTTTGCTGTGTGACGGAAGGCTCAGTTGATCCCGTGTCCTGTCACACTGGCGCGCCATACGTCGAGCGCTTGGGTTGTCTCGTCCACATCGTGCACACGGACGATCTGTGCCCCTGCGCTCGCCCCAGCGATGGCTACGCCCAAACTCCCCGCTAAGCGCTCTTTCGGGTCGCGCTTGCCGGTGATCGACCCGATGATGCGCTTGCGTGAGGCGCCCAGCAGAACCGGAACGCCCAGCCCGTGCAACATGCTAAGGCTGCCAAGCAGCGCCAGGTTGTGGTCAAGTGTCTTGCCAAAGCCGATGCCTGGGTCGGCGGCGAGCCGCTCGCGTGGAATTCCGGCGGCCACGGCGGCGTCAATGCGCGCTTCGAGATAGTCATACACTTCCAGCGTCACATCGGTATAGACGGGGTGGTCTTGCATGGTGCGCGGGTCGCCCTTGGCGTGCATCAGCACGACGCTCGCGCCTGACTTTGCGGCGAGCGCCAGCGCGTGCGGATCGTGGGAGAGGGCGGACACATCGTTGATGATGGTGCTCCCGCGCGCGACAGCGGCTTCCATCACGGCGCTTTTGCGGGTGTCGATGGAGATGGCGGCGGAAAGCCCAGCCTCCGCCAGCCGCTCGATAACCGGGCAGACGCGGCGCAGTTCTTCCTGCTCGTCCACCTCAGCAGCGCCTGGACGTGTAGATTCGCCGCCGATATCGACGAATGCTGCGCCCTCAGCGGCGAGTTGCCGGGCGTGCGTCTCAGCGGCTTCGGGCGCGGAAAAGTCGCCGCCATCAGAGAAGCTGTCAGGCGTGACGTTGACGATCCCCATAATTTGGGGGCGGTCCATGGCGACGCCTGCGAAGGCTTTGCGCGGCGCAGTGATGCGGGCAAGCGTTTCACGGATGCTCGTCTCAGAGCTGGCGGCGATATCGCGGGCGAGCGCGATTTTCCGTGTTGTGCTGCCGGGCGCGCCTTCGATTATTTCAATTGCGCTGAAAGCTGCCGGTCCGCCCGCCAGAGGCAACGCTTGCCCCTCGCGGATGCCTTCCGCCGCAGCAAGGCCCCATAGAATGCCCATTGGCCGAAGATACAGCCTGTTCGTCAATGTTATGTCCTTTTAAGCCGTGGCCAGAGCAGGTGCAGGAAATGTTGTAACATATATAGGGTGTAGCAAAAAAGCCGTTGCCGTAAGTCGAAAATATCACATTAATGGAGGCAAAAATATCCGTAGATTTATATTAAATGTATCCGACTTCAAATTGTGTGTAGATAGTTAGAAGCGTCTTATTAATACCATAAATGCGCTAATTAGTGCGCGGTTCATATGGCGTTCATCCACAAACGTCATAGGTTTTTTGCGCCACACTGTCTGTGGCTTATGGTGAGGATTTAATCTACAAAATGAAGGGGGTATCGTGAACCTGCTTTTCGGTTTCAATGGCCGTATTGGACGCGGCGCTTACTGGCTCGGCGTTTTGGTTGTAATTATCGTTTCGATTGCTGCGATAACAGCAGTATTTTCTTTAATCGATGTGCAGGGGATGGCAAACACCGATCCTCAAGCGATCGATCCGCAAGCGATGCAGCAGATGCAGTTGATCATGTACGCGGCAATGATTCCAGGAACTTACATATCGCTTGCCGTCTTTGTTAAGCGGTTGCACGATATGGGGTATACTGGATGGTTGAGCCTGCTGTCGCTTCTTCCTCTGGTGAATTTAATCATGCTCATTTGGCTCGGAGTTGCCGGCGGTAAAGAAGGCCCGAATGAGTATGGTCCTGATCCGCGCGCTGCATAAATAGCGTGCGGTGATTGAGCGCTAGGCGATCTCGCCCGACAGCGCCAAAAGCAATGATATCTAGAATAATGAAAGCACCGTTTTGATGACATCAGAGCGGTGCTTTGTTTTGTTGAAAACTGCTCAGTATCCCCGTCAACATAAGGGCATAGTTTTCGAATATTGTTTGAGTTGGAATGAAAGGGTTCTTAGGAGCTTACATGAATTTGCTGTTTAATTTCAATGGGCGGATAGGGCGCGGCGCTTATTGGCTTGGTATTTTGGTTGTGCTTGCTCTTTCGATGGCGTTGACTGCTGCTTTTTTCGCATATTTCATATCTATTGGTGGATTTGAGGAATTGGAAAAGATGCAGCAGGAATTGGCGAAATTAGAACAGGACAATCCGCAAGTAATGCAACAGCAACTACAACACATAGTGGAGCAAACGCAATTTCAGCAACTCCAGGGGTTGGCGATATTTATAAATTTGGCGACGCTCCCACTATTGTACATGACGCTCGCCATTGACGCTAAGCGGTTGCACGATATGGGATATACTGGCTGGCTTTGCGTTTTAGGCCTGCTTCCCTTGGTGATCGAGCGTGGCTTCGTGCATGGCTTCCGATAGGGTAGGGTGCGGAAACACCGTGTGCATTAGCTCGGCCTCGGTGGTCTCCAGCGTTTTGCCGATGGCGTAGCCCTGGATCATCTCGGTGACTTCGGCGCCGATCATGTGTGCGCCGAGAAGCGCGCCGGTTTTCGCGTCGAACACGGTTTTCACCAGCCCGTCCGGCTCGCCGAGCGCTATCGCCTTGCCGTTCGCCTGGAACGGGAAGCGGCCCACACGCACTTCGTATCCAGCTTCCTTGGCGGCGGTCTCGCTTAGTCCCACAGAGGCCACTTGCGGCGTACAATAAGTGCAACCCGGAATGTTCTGCGCGTCAAGCGGATGAATGTCCGGCAGTCCAGCGATTTTCTCCACGCAGATGATAGCCTCATGCGACGCCTTATGCGCCAGCCATGGTGCGCCCGCCACGTCACCAATGGCATAGACGCCCGGTACGCCGGTTTCGCCAAAATCGCCGGTGACGATATGTCCGTGTTCCACCTTCACGCCAAGCTCTTCCAAGCCGAGTCCTTCCACATTGCCGGTGATGCCGACCGCAAGAATAACCCGGTCAACGGTGAGTGTTTCCGACTGGCCATCCGCAAGCTGAAGCGAGGCGTTAACGCTGCCGAAACCGGCCTTCAGCGCGTCCACCTTCGCGCCCGTGTGGATGGTCATGCCCTGGCGTTCGAACGCCTTGCGGGCTAGTGCGGAAATCTCGGCGTCTTCCGTGGGCAGCACGCGGTCAAGCACTTCGATAACAGTCGTTTTTGCGCCCAGCGTATTGAAAAAAGACGCGAATTCTATGCCGATGGCGCCGGAGCCTACAACCAACAGCGATTTCGGCATGGTGTCGGCAACAAGTGCTTGTTTGTAGGTCCATATCAGACGGTTGCCAGCCTCAAGACCGGGCAGCGTGCGGGCGCGTGCGCCAGTAGCGATAATGATATGCTTCGCACTAATTTCGGGGAGCGGTTTGCCGTCTTTGTTTGTCACGGTTACTACGCCTGCTGTTTTCAGCTTCGCCGTGCCGTCGATGACCGTTACTTTGTTCTTCTTCAAAAGATAACCGACGCCGCCCGCCAGTTTCTTCGACACAGCCCGCGAGCGCGCGACGATCTTCTCCAAATTGAACCCGACGCCTTCCGCCGTCAGCCCGAATTCGTCCGCGCGGCGCATCAGATGAAACGCCTCTGCCGAGCGCAGCAGCGCCTTTGCCGGAATGCACCCCCAGTTGAGGCAGATGCCGCCCAGATGCTCGCGCTCGATTACCGCTGTTTTCATGCCGAGCTGCGCAGCGCGGATGGCTGCGACATAGCCTCCCGGTCCGGCGCCGATCACCACGAGGTCGTAAGCCGTGTCAGTCATGCGTTTTCTTGTTCCTTACAAGGAATAGGAGGGGACGTTTACAAGCATTTATAGCAGCATCGTCACCGGCTCCTCAATGTGGCTCTTGAACGCTGAGAGGAGTTGCGCTCCCAGCGCGCCGTCTACCACGCGGTGATCGCACGATAAGGTAACGGTCATCATCGTGACGGCTACGATTTTATCGCCTTTCACCACGGGGCGCTTTTCGCCCTGGCCGACCGCCAGAATGGTGGCCTGTGGCGGGTTGATCACCGCGTCAAACTGGCGGATGCCAAACATGCCCAGATTGGAAATAGCCGTGGTGCCGCCCTGATATTCATGTGGCGCGAGACGGCGGCGGCGGGCGCGGTCGGCGAGGTCGCGCATTTGGCGGGAAATTTCCACCAGCGATTTGCTCTCCACGTTGCGGATAACCGGCGTAAACAGCCCGCCTTCAACGGCAACGGCCACTGCCACGTCTGAATGCTTGTGGTAGAGCATGTTTTCTTCGGTCCACGTGGCGTTCGCCTTGGGCACACGGCGCAGAGCTAGCCCCATGGCCTTGATGATGAAATCGTTGACAGAGAGGCGGTAGGCTTTGTCTTCATCCTTCGGCGAGCGCATATTGAGCCGCTGGCGGGCTTCCAGAAGCGCGTCCAGCTCGCAGTCGATGGTGAGGTAGAAATGCGGGATGCTTTGCTTGGCCTGCACAAGGCGCGCGGCGATTGTCTTGCGCATGTTGTCGTGCGGAACCGACTCAAAACTGCCTTGTTCGTAAGTCGCGATGATCTGGTTATCTGGCATCGCAACGCCCGAAAGCGCGGATTTGTTTGAAGGCACCAGGGCTTGTCCTGGCGAAACAGCGGGTTTAGCTGAGCCGCTGGCGGCGGCTTCTTCTACGTCGCTGCGTACGATGCGGCCATGTGGACCGGACCCCTTGATAGCTCTGAGGTCTATCCCTTTTTCGCTGGCGAGACGGCGCGCCACCGGCGAGGCGAACATGCGTTCAGCGGCGTGGCCGTTTGCGTTGATATCCGAGCTTGCGGCTGATGGCGAGGACGCGCCAGCGGTCCTCGTGGCCGAACTTTGCGAGGCGCTGGCGACGACAGGCGCTGGAAGCGGCTTGTCGAGGGCAGATTTGTCCTCGCCCTCAGCTAGCAGCACGGCGATTGGCGCGTTTACCGCCACGCCTTCTGTGCCTTCAGCCACGAGGATGCGGCCCACAGTGCCCTCCTCCACGGCTTCCACTTCCATGGTGGCTTTGTCGGTTTCAATCTCTGCGATGATCTTGCCAGAGGTGATCTCGTCGCCTTCTTTGATCAGCCATTTGGCAAGTTTGCCTTCTTCCATCGTAGGTGACAAAGCGGGCATAAGAATTTGTATTGGCATGGGAGTTCAAGTCCTATTCGGCAGAGGTTTTTTTAGGCCACCGGAAACAGAAGGTGAGATAAGTCAACATCAGGTAAACGAAGAACCCGATCCCCCAAGCTATCCAGGCAGTAAGTATCTGACCGTCGATAAAGATCGTACGCACAATGAACGGAGGTCCGAGCGTGGGCATTCCGGTTGCTTTGCTTGGCAGCGCCTCCCAGGCGTGGTGGATGCCTTCGCCCAGATATTGCAAGTTCCACCCCATGGCGGCAATAAAGATAAACGCCAGCGTAACCAACAGAAATGCAACAAACCTCAATGTTAAAGGCGAACCTTGCAGAAACAAATAGAGAGCCACGATGTATGCTGAAACAAGTCCAAAAAATAGCGATATGATTTCTAGCAACGTCGACAATTTGCCTTCACTACCTATATAACACGGATTTCGTTACCTCTATTACTTGTTCGATGCTTGGCAGCGCCAGCTTTTCAAGATTGGCCGCATAAGGCAACGGCACGTCGGCGGCGGAAACCTTTGCGGGCGGCGCATCAAGATAGTCGAACGCTTCCATGACCACACGTGCGCAAATCTCTGAGCCGATCGAGCACACGGGCCAAGTTTCTTCCACCGTAACCAGACGGTTTGTGCGCTTCACAGAGGCCACAACCGTGGCGATATCGAGCGGACGCAACGTGCGCAGGTCGATCACCTCAGCGTCAACGCCGCTTTCAGCGAGCTGGTTTGCGGCTCCCAGCGCATAGACCATGCCGCGCGCGAATGACACGATGGTAACGTCGCGTCCCTTTCGGACAATGCGCGCCTTGCCGATGGGCAGCGTCCAGTCTGCATCTGTGGGCACTTCGCCTTTGACGCCGTAGAGAAGTTCGTTCTCCAGGAAAACCACCGGATTCGGGTCACGAATGGCGGCCTTCAACAGTCCCTTGGCGTCCGCTGGAGTGGATGGTGCGATAACCTTCAACCCTGGCACATGGGCGTACCATGCGGAATAGTCCTGACTGTGCTGCGCTGCAACACGCGAGGCCGCGCCATTCGGTCCACGGAAGACGATAGGGCAGCGCATTTGCCCGCCGGACATGTAAAGCGTTTTTGCGGCTGAGTTGACGAGTTGGTCAATGGCCTGCATGGCGAAATTCCAGGTCATGAACTCGACGATGGGGCGAAGTCCGCCAAACGCCGAACCAACGCCGACGCCTGCAAATCCGTGTTCGGTAATTGGTGTGTCGATTACGCGTTTGTCGCCGAATTCGTCCAAAAGACCTTGCGAGACTTTGTAAGCGCCTTGATATTGCGCGACTTCCTCGCCCATGAGGAATACGCGTTCGTCGGTGCGCATTTCTTCGGCCATGGCGTCGCGCAGCGCCTCGCGCATGGTGATGGTGACGGTTTCCGCGTCGGAGGCGATTTCCAGGTCGTCGCTGGTGTCGGAAGCCGAGGTCGAGTCTGAAGCTGAAGACCCCGCATCGGCAGTAAATGATGTGGTGATGAAAGACAGTGGGACGGCATCTGATTGCACGGTTGCGGCTCCGTTTTGCGAAAGGCTTGCGTCATTCATAAGCGACGTTGTGGTCTCCACGCCTTTGATAATGACTGCAATCGGTGTGTGGATTTTCACCTTCTCCGTTCCGGCGGGGATGAGTATCCGCCCCAGACGGCCTTCATCGGCGGCTTCCACTTCCATTGTAGCTTTGTCCGTCTCAATTTCGGCGATGACTTCGCCTGCCGCGACCATATCGCCCTCGCGCACGAGCCATTTTGCAAGCTTGCCTTCCTGCATGGTTGGCGACAAAGCGGGCATGAACACCTGTATCGACATTTCCGTTCCCTAATTGCGAATGGCTGGCAAAGTCGCAATCTTGACTTTCGCCGATGCCATATCGTTTGGCAATTCTTGTTTTTTACCGCCGGTGTGATGTCGGAATCCGGAATAACGTCATCACACCGCGCATTTCATAACGTTACGTCTGTGTACAGTTCGGCAACGTCCGGCTCTGCGTCGTTCTGCGCGAACTCGGCGGCATCGTTGACGGTCGCGCGTATTTCGCGGTCAATAGCCTTCAGTTCGTCTTCGTTTGCCCAGTTTTTATTCAAGAGCCTTGCACGCACCTGTTCAATCGGATCGTGATCCTGGCGCATTTTTTCGACTTCTTCGCGGCTGCGGTATTTCGCCGGGTCAGACATGGAATGCCCGCGATAGCGATAGGTGAGCATTTCCAGGATGTACGGGCCTTTTCCTTCGCGCGCCCAGCGCACTGCGCGTTCGCCAGCCGCCTTTACGGCGTGCACTTCCATACCGTCCACCTGCTCGCCAGGGATGTTGAAACTCAAGCCGCGCTGCGAAAAGTCGGTTGTGGATGAAACGCGGTCGATGCGTGAACCCATGCCATATTGGTTGTTCTCAATGACGTAAACGACAGGCAATGACCATAGCTTGGCAATGTTGAACGATTCGTAGACTTGGCCTTGATTAGCGGCGCCATCGCCGAAATAGGTGAGGCACACGCGGCCTTCGTTCGAATATTTGGATGCGAATGCAAGCCCGGTTCCCAGAGGCACTTGCGCGCCAACAATGCCGTGTCCGCCAAAGAACCCCTTCTCTACGGAGAACATATGCATTGAGCCGCCCTTGCCTTTGGAATAGCCGCTTTTGCGTCCGGTCAATTCGGCCATGACGCCGCGTGCTTCCATGCCACAGGCGAGCATATGGCCGTGGTCGCGATAGCTGGTGATGACATGGTCGCGGGCGTCAAGAGCCATCTGCATGCCGACGACAACGGCTTCCTGTCCGATATAGAGATGGCAGAACCCGCCAATGAACCCCATGCCGTAAAGCTGACCGGCTTTTTCTTCGAACCGGCGGATAAGCAGCATTTCACGATAAGCGTGCAACTCTTCTTGATGTGTAAACTCTGGCGTCGCTTCGGTTGGCGCGCCTTCCTTAAAAGCTGCTTCCTGTGCCATTCCTCTGCCCGAATATTGTATAGGTTTTATTTGCGCCATTCGCTCTTTTGCCTTTCCGGCTGACGTTATTCGAACGGAGACTAAAAACTCTCGTTAGAATCCTATTCCTGCTCGCTGGTTTGAACCTTGTTTACCCACCAGAAACAGGCACACCTAATGAATACATATGTAGAAACGAAAATGAGCGTGTCCAGCTACGCCGGGTTGCGGCAGAAGCCAGACACGCTCATTCAGTGCACAGAGTAGTGATTAACTACTTCTTACAGGTATTAACCCCAACGATGGGATAAAGCGGGCAGAAACCGAACAGGCCGGTCAGCAGCGGCACAAGGCCGATCAACAGCCACAGGCCGTACTGAGGTACGACGAAATACAGGCCAAGGATTGCGATTCCTAAAATGATACGTGCAATGCGGTCAATACCGCCTACGTTGCAAGACATAAGTTATCCCTCCTGATAAGTCCAACTTGCCCAGACTAAGGGCTTGATGGCGAATGGTATGTAACTAAGTCACCATGTTAACAGAATCCGCGTCTAGATCACGCATTGATCACAAAATATTGATAGGCCAGCGAATATTGAGGCGAAAGGTCAGCCGGTCTATAAGCCGGGTTCTGTACGGGGAAGATCCCCGCGATGGCCATTCATCTGGGACGCCCATTGCTGAACGCCTCTAGCAACCAACCCGGATGACGGCTCGGAAACCAGCCTGGCGCGTCGCCTTTCGGCTTTACGCGCGCATGCCATCCCTATTCGGTTTTGCTCCCAGCGGGGTTTACCTTGCCGCGTCTGTCACCAGCCGCGCGGTGCGCTCTTACCGCACCCTTTCACCCTTACCGCGGACGCATCCGTGGCGGTTTGCTTTCTGTGGCACTGTCCCTAGGGTTACCCCTGCCGGACGTTATCCGGCGCTGTGTTTCCGTGGAGCCCGGACTTTCCTCCGCGAGCGAGTAGCCCACGGCGACCATCCAACCGGCTGACAATAATATGATAAGCGGGAATCAGGCTGCAAAGTCAAGACCACCATCAGAAGCGATGTTATTTCGGCATTGCACAAAATATCGCAATTTTTATTCGCGTATTATGTTAGAAAATCGCGTTCATACTGCAATTTTATCACACACATAAGTTATGATCAGTGATATTATTGAAATATTCGGTATAGTTTTATGTAATAGCGATTATTGCAACATAGCTTGTGGTGTAAGCAAGTCAGGATGCCTTCTGGTCATGAAATGTAGTTATCTTGATGCCGTAAAACAATAATAAAACCAGGCGAGAGGAGGAGTCGGTGAGCGCAGTTAGAAGTAAACACATAACAGAATGGATTGATGCTGCTGAAAAATTGGTGCTGAATTCTGCGCACAATGTTGAATGTCCGGAATGCGGGCAGAAATCTCTGAAAGTACGCGATATTGAATACGGTTGGGGGCCTTGCCGCGGTCTTCAGCGCTATCTGATGTGCTCGCATTGCGGAGCATATAATATCGTCAGTCTGCGCCACGCATTGTCCAATGGCATGACAGCGCCTGAAATGCTGGCCGACGTTTCAGAGTAATCGTAATCTGTTTGCAAAAGGGCTTTAGCTCAACAGAGCGAGCCCTAATTGTTTGCGGGCGGCATCGCGCAAAACGTCGATAGGCTGCAAGCGGCCCTCGCTCTTGTAATGCCAGAATGTCCAGCCGTTGCAAGCCGGACGCCCCTGAACACGCGCGCCCATCTTGTGGATGGAGCCTTGCTCGCCAGCGAGCGCCAGCGTGCCGTCCGCGCATACTTGCGCCTTCAGCTTCGCCGCCGCATCGTAGAGCGTCGCGCCAGGGGTGATCATGCCCATTTCCAAGAGCGTCCCGAAAGGAACGCGCGCCTCGTTGCGCTTGCTGCGCACGGTCTTCAGTTCCCCTGCGGAAAGCGGCTCCACCGCTTCGATGCGTTCGCGCGCAGCGGCTGCATAATCCGGGTCGCGTTCAATGCCGATGAAATGACGTCCCATCCGCTTGGCGACAGCGCCCGTCGTGCCGGTGCCAAAAAACGGATCGACAACCACGCCGCCCTCGTTTGTTGTGCCCAGCAGGATGCGATAAAGCAGCGCCTCAGGCTTTTGCGTCGGATGCGCCTTGCGGCCGGTGTCGTCTTTCAGGCGCTCCGGACCGCTGCAAATCGGGATAAGCCAGTCAGAACGCATCTGCACATCGTCGTTGAACGCCTTCAGCGCCTCGTAATTGAACGTATAGCGCGAACTTTCCTCACGCGACGCCCAGATCAGCGTTTCATGCGCGTTGGTGAGGCGGCGGCCACGGAAATTCGGCATGGGGTTTGTTTTGCGCCAGATCACATCGTTCAATAGCCAGTAGCCCAGATCTTGCAGCGCTACGCCCAGCCGGAAAATGTTGTGATAGCTGCCAATCACCCAGATCGCGCCGTCTGGCTTCAGGATACGGCGGCACTCGGCCAGCCATGCGCGGGAAAATTGGTCGTAGGCGGCAAAGCTGGAAAACTTGTCCCAATCCTGATGCACACCATCGACGCGCGTGTTGTTGGGGCGCAGAAGATCGCGCTCTAGCTGGAGATTATAAGGTGGATCGGCAAAGACGAGATCGACGCTTTCGCTGGGGAGTTTTTTCAGCTCTTCCAGGCTGTCACCAAGAATTACAGTATCGACAGGCAGGGCGGTAGGGCAAGGAAACGCAATCATCGACACACATCCAACAACGCAACGAAACACAAAACACACCCCGACATCTACCCCATTCATGGCAGAAGAAGCCAGAGCAACTGTAAGCTGTTCTAATTTGACACTAAGAATTCAGGGTTAACAGAGCGTTAATGAGAAGGGGGGCGATACGTGCAGTTGTGCTCCAAGCGCCGCTTAGGTCACAAACTAGACATTCTATAACGTCAATTTTATGCGCATGATCACCACATTGTCTGAACGTATGCAGGAGGTCGTGAAAGCGA
>JARRLC010000021.1:0-35875 GCA_037387425.1 Alphaproteobacteria bacterium | reverse complement strand
AGGGGCCATGTATTCCCGGTCTCGCAAACGCGTAGGATAATCGCCGGTAAAGCAGTGATCGGTGAATTGTGGTTGATGCGGATCGCGCTGCTCATAGCCCATAACTTTGTAAATGCCATCAACAGACAGGAAAGCCAGCGAATCGCAGCCGAAAAGTTGGCGCATCTCTTCAAGGCTGTGATTGGCAGCGAGCAATTTGTTCTGTTCCGGAGTGTCGATGCCGTAAAAATCTGGCCAGGCAATTGGCGGACATGCGATGCGCATGTGTACTTCCTTAGCGCCGCGTTCATACATCATGCTAACGATTTTGGTGGAAGTTGTGCCGCGAACGATGCTGTCGTCAATAAGGATAAGCCGCTTGCCAGTAACGACGCTCGGCGTGGGGTTATGTTTCAGCTTCACGCCCAGAGCGCGGATGCGCTGTTCTGGTTCAATAAAGGTGCGGCCTACATAATGGTTGCGGATGATGCCGAGTTCGTAAGGAATGCCTGATTCGTGCGAATATCCAATGGCGGCCGCCACACCGGAATCTGGCACAGCCATCACGACATCGGCTTCCATCGGAGCTTCGCGCGCAAGCTGCTCACCGAACGCTTTGCGTACGTCATATACGCAGCGTCCGCCCAGAATGGAGTCGGGGCGGTGAAAATAGATGTATTCGAATATGCACGGGCGCGCTGGGAAATGTGGGAATGGGCGGTGGCTCTCAAGGCCATCCTCCGTAATAACCACTATTTCGCCGTTCTCGACTTCTCTGATAAACTCAGCCCCTATGATATCGAAAGCACAGGTTTCTGAGGCCAGCACGTAGGAATCGTCCAGTTTGCCGAGCATCAGCGGTCGGATGCCGTAAGGATCGCGTGCACCGATGAGCTTCCTGTCCGTCATGCAGACGAGGGCATATGCGCCTTCCAGTTGCAAAAGCGTCTCAATGAAACGTTCGATAAAACGTGGCTTTTGGCTTCGTGCAAGCAAGTGCAAGATAACTTCAGTGTCGGAGGTAGACTGAAAAATCGCGCCAGATTTGATAAGAGTGTTGCGCAGAGTGCGCGGGTTGGTGAGCTGACCGTTATGCGCCAAAGCAAAACCGCTTAACGCTAATTCGGCGAAAAGCGGTTGCACGTTGCGCATCTCGGTGCCGCCCTGGGTGGAATAGCGCACATGTCCAACGCTGCGCCGCCCGTTCAACTGGTTGATTACAGGCGCTTTGGTGAAATGGTCGCTGACCAAACCTAGGCGCTTCACGGCGTGAAACTGCTCGCCGTCAAACGAAACGATGCCGGCTGCTTCCTGGCCGCGATGTTGCAGCGCGTGGAGACCGAGCGCGGTAATAGCAGAAGCATCTGCATGATCGAAGATGCCGAACACGCCGCACTCTTCGTGCAGTTTGTCTTCTTCTAGCCAAGCGTTTTGTTCGGCCCAGGCGTTACTTGAAAGATGGGCAATCGGCGACTGAGACGAATTTTCCGGTGTTTCGTCCGAGGCGTTTAGTTCAGCATTCATGGCTATCCATCATTCCTTGCGATACTCAATGTGAAAACGCCCTGCCTCGCCGCTGAGCCGGGCAAACACCCCCATGCCTTCCGCCTCCCAAGGCGCAAGTGTGAATGAGTGTATTTTTTTACGCATCGTCCACTTGTACACCGGCTCATCGCCTTGCGTAGGTATTGATGCGTTCAACTTATCCCCGCCTTCTGGTTACAGCCGCTCTCTTCGCGCCGCTTTCGCAAGGAAGCAAGGCAAGTTATGGGGCTTTTGCGCTTAGAGGAGATTTGACCTGAAGGCCAAGTCATACACTCGTGCTATCAGCCCCGCAGCCGGACGCTTTCGGTATAAAAACGACCGTTCTCACCCAAGCGGACCGTAATAAAGCGAGCTGAATTCGCCGCAAAAACCACTGTGTTTGAAGGTGTTAATCCAGAACTCTTATTCTGGAACCATCCCGCCGGATTATCAGGGAGCAGCTTGAGAATAGCGTCTCCAGTGCTTTCAATCATGGGAAGGGACCGGGCCTCAGTGACCCATTCGGGCATCCCTTCTTTTTGCCAGAAGTGCACCGCAAGCTCGAAAGCAACCACCACAATAATCAGGCCGCGCACTAAACCGAACACAAAGCCAAGGGTTCTGTCAATCGCGCCAATGCGGCTATCAAGCACCCGATCGGCAAGGCGGATAGTAATAATACTGACAACAACCAGAACTACGGTGAAGACGACGAGAACCAGCAAAGCGCTGCCAAGCGTTTCCGAACCAACCAGCTTTGCCGCCCGGTCATGATACATAGACCATGCAAGCAAGGCCGCCAAAGCCGCCAATGCGAGCGACATGATGGATAGCATTTCACGGGTCAATCCGCGCAGCATTGCGAGAAAAGCCGAGATCAGCATTATAACGATAAGGACGACATCGAGCCACTGTACGGGCATGGGACACGATCCTTTCAACCTGGGCGAAGTATATCACATTCACTGTGGCATTAGCGTATGTGAAACATTAACTTCCGCCGTTACAATACAGTTAGAATAAGCCAGGCAGCGTTACATTCCCCCCGCTACCTGCCTATTGTGTTCACCGGCAACGTTTGTCCGGTCTGCAAAACGGGCCGCTAAATCAGTCAAATGTCGTAGTGGCGTCACCTGCATTCCCAAAGGCACTTCAACTCCGCCTCCCAGCGTTGGAACTGAGGCCCCCGTGAAACCCAGCTTGTGCGCCTCCCTTAATCTCATGCCTGCATGACCGACAGGACGAATGGCGCCCGATAAACTTGCCTCTCCGAAATAGACGCTATCGTTGCCTAAAGCAATGCCCGAATGCGCCGATAAAAGCGCAGCCGCAACAGCGACATCGGCGGCAGGCTCTGAAATGCGTAACCCTCCGGCCACATTTAGATAAATCTCGTGACTCGATAGCTTACAGCCACACCGCGCATCCAGTACCGCTAAGATCATCGATAAGCGGTTGGCATCCCATCCGACCACAGCGCGACGTGGCGCGCCAAAGGGCGATGGCGCAACTAGCGCCTGGATCTCTACCAGCAAGGGGCGCGTGCCTTCGACACCGGCGAAAACCGCTGTGCCGGGGCTGGTTTCATCGCGGTCGCCCAGAAATAGCTCGGACGGATTGGTGACTTCCTTCAGGCCATCGCCCGACATTTCGAACACGCCGACTTCGTTCGCAGGACCGAAACGGTTCTTTACCGAACGCAACAGGCGGAACAGATGGCTGTTGTCGCCCTCGAAATAGAGCACAGTATCAACCATGTGCTCCACCACTTTCGGTCCGGCGATCTGGCCGTCTTTCGTGACATGCCCCACCAGCACGATGGAAGAGCCGCGCCGCTTGGCAAAAGCAATGAGCGCTTGCGCTGATGCGCGCACCTGGCTGACAGTGCCTGGCGCAGCGTCGAGCATGTCCGTCCATAGTGTTTGGATGGAATCGACGATGATCAGATCAGGTGTGGCGTTTCCTTCCAGCGTGGCGAGAATGGCGGTGGTGTTGGTCTCGGCGGCCAGCGCAACAGGCGAAGCCGATACGCCCAGGCGTTTGGCGCGCAAGCGGATTTGCTGGGAAGCCTCCTCGCCAGAGAAGTAGACAGCGCGCTTGCCTGAGTCTGCTAGTTTTGCCGCGAGTTGCAACAACAACGTGGACTTGCCTATCCCTGGATCGCCCGCCAAGAGAATGGCTGAGCCGCTGGTGAGGCCGCCGCCGATCACGCGGTCAAACTCGCCCATTTTGGTTTCCAGGCGCGGCGCGGGGGCGATGTCGTCATTCAGCGTTTCGAGAACGGCGCTGGACGTTTGGTTGCGGCGTTTTTTGCCCTTGGCGTCAAGCGGAGAAGCGGCGCTCGTTTCTTCGGTCAGCGTGTTCCATTCGCCACAGGCCGGACAGCGTCCCGCCCACCGCGAACTGGTAGCACCACACGTTTGACAGACGAACTCGCGTCCTGTCTTCGCCATTCTCAGTTGTCCCCCGCTACAATTCGCCCTTAACTCTCATCGCGGTTTTTCGCGCCGATGTAAACGCGGTGATAACGCGACCCCAGATTTGTTAACATCTCATAGTTGATCGTGCCCGCGAGCGCGGCAGCTTCGTCAACGGTGAAATGTGCGCCCATCAGTTCGACGAAATCGCCGGGATGGAGCGCTCCCTCCGGTAGATCTGTGATGTCAAACACGGTAAGATCCATGGAAACACGGCCTAAAATTGGCAGCCGCTTTTCGCCGTGGCAGGCAACTGCGCCTTTGTGCCCATCTGGAGCGCCGAGCGCACGGAAATATCCATCGGCGTATCCCACGCCCACAGTAGCGAAACGCGTGGGCCGGGTGAGGCGCCGTGTTGCGCCATAGCCTACAGTTTCGCCAGCTCTGGCGGTTCCGATGGCCGCTATGCGTCCAAAGAGATGCGCCACTGGCTCCATCGGGTTGGGGCCATTCACACGCGGGTTGCCGCCATAAAGGCCGATGCCCGGTCGCACCATGTCAAAGTGATAGGGCGCGCCCAACAACACGCCTGCTGAATTTGCCAGACTGCGCGCAGAGGCGGAGAATTGTCCAGCGAGCACGCGGAACGCTTCCAGTTGCGCTGCGTTTTTCGGGTGTGCCGGTTCGTCCGCACATGCGAGATGGCTCATCAGCAAGCTGACAGGAAAGGTGCGCGCTGGCGGCGCATCGCGATCTGGTTCAGGCGGAGGGTCTAAGAGCGTCTCGCAATCGGTGACCTTTACGCCAAGGCGGTTCATGCCTGTGTCGATATGGATTGCTGCTGGAAGCGCCTTGCCCCGATGGTGGCAGAACGCGTTCCATGCATCAATTTCTAAGAGGCTGCCCAGTACAGGACGCGCGGATATGGCGGCGAACGCTTCCTCCGTGCCAGGCGGCAGACCGTTCAATACGTAAATCACGGCATGCGGCAGAAGCGTGCGCAGAGCTTCGGCCTCGGCTAGCGTGGCGATGAAAAACGTGCGGCATCCTGCATCCGCTAGCGCGGGAGCGGCTTTAGCCATGCCGAGACCGTAGGCGTCTCCCTTGATCGCAGCCGCGCATTCAGCAGGAGACGCCAGCTTGCGCAGCTTAGCGTAATTGCGGGTAAGCGCGTCTAGGTCAATGACAAGCGCGCCATTTGCGCTATCGGGTGCGCTGCGGACAGCAGCTATGATGTGTTGCTGTGTTGAGGCGGAAGTCGTGACGGATGCTCCTGTTTTCTCAAGCTCTGACAAACGCATGTATATACGATTTTTACAAATATACGAAAGCCCGTGCGAGGAAACTCAACAAGCCCTAGTCCACTGTCGCTGTGAAAACAGTGTATTTATCGTAGCTGGGGTGTATGGGAAACGATGAAAGGCGGGAATAGATGCATTAAGAGACAGAAACATCGCTTGTTTGTATATTTCATCAGACGTAGTAATATCAGCATACTGCTTATTACTAGAGAAGGATTTAACAGATGACCGTCATAACACCTAAAGTATGAGGAGCCCAAGTAATCCATGATCGGTTTGTCTGGTGCGTTTGATGCGGAGCAAATGATTCGCAACATTGCTGTGAGCATTGACGCTATTCGCAATAGCATTGCATTTATGTGCGTTAAACCAGGGCTTTGGCAGAAGGCTCCTACGCCATATGTAATGCATTTGGTTTCAGAGACGGGAACTGAGCTTCAGCCTTCTGGGGTTATCGCAGAAGTTGATGGCAAGCAGCTTGTTGTCATCAGCCCAAGTCACGGCAAATTTGAGTTGGAATGGGCTAAGAACGATGCTGCAAACTTAAACGGATTTATTAGTGCACTATGCGAAGAAGAAACTTATGTGTTTCAAAGAACTAATCCGCCTGAATCTGCAAAAAATTCCTGGAAGAACAGTCATGATTCTATAATAAATTTTAATGCAATTTATTTTTCGGCGTATGAAGGTGATATAGTAAGAAAAGAAGTTGGTCAGCTGTATATGAAAGCTTTACGCCAGAAAAAATAAACCAAAACTTAGCGCATTAACTTTCTCTAACTATCCAGCCAGTTCGCGTGAGCGCTTGGCGGCAGCTTCAGCAGTGCGGCGTATAAGATCGCCCAGAGGACCTGTCGCGGCGCTGGCGGCGTCGCCCTCTCCCATCAGTACGGCCAACGCCGCGGCAGTTGTCCCCCCTGGCGAGGTGACTGCACGACGTAATTCGGCTGCGTCCTCTGTAGATTGGTGCAGCAATTCGCCAGCGCCTGCAACGGTTACCCGCGCAAGGCGGGCTGCTATATCAGCGGGCAGACCGGCGGCCTTCCCGGCCTCGGCCAGACATTCCGCCAACAGAAACACATAGGCCGGACCGGAGCCCGACACAGCGGTGACGGCGTCCATCTGCGTTTCGTCATCCACCCAGGCGACTTCGCCGCTGGCACTGAGCAGTTCTTCGCAAAGTTGGTTTTGCGGCTGTGTGGCGGCTGGATTGGCGCACAACACTGTCATGCCGCGTCCGATGGCCG
Source organism: Alphaproteobacteria bacterium (assembly GCA_037387425.1). Classification (GTDB taxonomy): domain Bacteria; phylum Pseudomonadota; class Alphaproteobacteria; order Rhizobiales; family Rhodomicrobiaceae; genus JARRLC01. The sequence goes on along the minus strand of JARRLC010000021.1, from coordinate 29,407 downwards.
CCGGCGTGTTGGGCATAGCGCGCACGATGGCGGCTTCAGGTGAAAAATGCTTGGAGAGGCTGTCGATAGTGCGTCCCGCCGCGATGGATAGCACGACCGTTTCAGGCCCAGCGAGTGGAGCAACCGTGGGCAGCACGTCGTCCATGATTTGAGGTTTGACAGCCAGCAGCATGACAGCGGGCGGCGCCGACAACGCGGGCGGATTTCCAACAGTCACGCCTGCGCTCTTCAAGAATTCGGCTGTCTCAGGCGCGGAAGATGGTTCTTGTACAAAGATGCGGCTAGCCTCAATGCCTTGTGCCAGCCATCCCCTCAAAAGGGCGCTCCCCATGCGCCCTGCGCCCACCAGCAGAATAGCCCCGTCCGCTGAATTGCTCATGCCTGTCCTTCAGTTTCGAACATTGCCGTTGCCATAGCGTCTTCGGCGCGTTTCCCCGCCCAGACACAGAATTGAAACGCCTGATAATAGCGCTCACACGACTCCAGCGCAGCTTGTAAAAGCGCTTCGCACTGGCCAGGAGTTGGATCCGCGCCATGGAGCATCAGGCTGTGACGATAAAGCAGCGTGCCTTCGTGCGCCCACAGGTCAAAATGGCCGAACCAAAGCTGCTCGTTGATTTGCGCCAGAAGGCGGTAAACCTCGGCGATGCGGGGAAAAGGCACTCTCAGATCGAAAGCGCATGCAACGTGCAGCGATTCCAGATCATTGTGCCAATTCAGTGAAAGATGATAGTCGCTCCATGTTCCCGCGATGACGAGCGAAAGTTCGTCATCGGTTGACCGTTCGAAAGGCCAATCGTTTACGGAAGCGATCTGTTCTGTCAGATCGATAGGATTGGTTAGTCTGGTATAGTCTTGCAGGGCAGATGCCATTCCGTAACCTTCGCTGAATGAATTGGCGTTGGCGGGCGTACTCTGCGCAAATAGAGGTAGAATCACATTTGTTGCGTATCTCCCTCCGTACCCGACATGAGGGGGTATCAGTGTCGCTGCTGCACTGCAAGATAGTGTTGGCTTTCTCCACGGGGAAAACTTAGAAAAGCGTGTGGTGTGATAGGATGACAACTTAGAGGAAACAGTACATCCTGTAATCGCTAAACAATGTTATATCGCCGTCAAGATGCTTCCCTGGAGATCACTTTGGTGCGGCGCGGACGATAATATGCCTTTCCGGTCAAGGTCCGCGTGTCGAGCAGGAACAGCCCTACAGACGGTGTGAATTCGTAAAACGTTTCCACCATGATTATGCTCGACCCCGGTTCTGTCAGACCCGCTGGCAGTGTTACCAAAGCTCCATCCGTTTTCGCCGTGGCGCCAGAGCCGCGCGCAAAGCTCCACCCTACCGTGGTGTTGTTCTCGCTATCGGCAACCACGCTGGTGATGACAACGCCAAAATTACTGGTGCGGTAAGGTTTGATGAGTTCGTCGGCAACCAAAGCGATATCGGTTAAATCGGTATCGGTTACGCTGCGCATCTGCGCGACAAGATCGGAAACCGTGCTGGCGGCAAAGGTGACCTTGCGGCTGGCGCTATAAGCTTCTCCGAACTCGACGAGCCCGAGAAACAACATGACCAGCACCGGAAGCACCAGCGCGAACTCGATCATGGCTAAGCCGCGTTCGCCAGCGCGAGAAGCAGAAAAAAACTGCCGGATTAACCGGATAAGTTTGCAGCTTTTGTAACAGTTCAGTGTCATGGTCGCCCCCCTCTAATTTTCCGGAAACGGTTCGTTACGGAAGGCGACAGACGCCCTCAGCAATCTGTTGCCGTTCGCCATGTTGGAAAGGCTTATGCCAGTCATCGGGTTAATAAGCGGCCATTCGTAAAATGCTGACACGAGAACGACTTGCCCAGGTCCGCCGGGGCTGTAGCTGAAGCTGTTTTGCAGATTGCCGTCACCATCAAGCGCTGTGGGAGAGGTTAGCTGAGAGAAGCTGTCGTAGCTTTGCACATCGATGCGGATTTTCGTCATGCAATTGCCGAGCACTGAAACGTGGCTGCATACACGGCTTTTGAAGCCATCCAAATCAACACCGCCAGCATATACTTGACCTGTACGAATTTGGCGCGCGGCGTCTTCCGTGGCGTTCTCCAGATCATAAATGCCCCAAAATACGAACCCCACTTCAAAAATGCCGAAAATTAGCATAAAAAACGGAATCATAATGAAGGCGAATTCGATCAACGTCGCGCCTCTTTCGCTACGCCATAGTCTCATTTTGCGACGTTTGCCGCCCTTTGGGCTGTCGTGAGCGTCCGGAAACGATGCTTTGCCTTCTTGAAAAGAAACGGTGTTAATATTGTTATTCATGGTACCTCGCGGCACTTAAACGTTAAGAAATTAAACATGTGAGAAACTATTTTCTGTAATAGCCGGAAGAATGGCATTGCGCAATGCATGCCTCTATGCAGATATGCCACTGTTGATTTTAAATTGTATTGCCGCATTCCATCAAACCACGGGGGAATGTCTTTGGCCGGACTATATCGCTTAGCGATCAGGGTGTTTCTAGCTATGGGCACAGAATGCACGAAAATGCTGAGTGTACTTTCGCGGACGCTCTTGCGGTTCCAGCGCGATGAACGCGGCGCTGCCCTGGCAATCTTCATTATATTGCTGGTTCCGATATTGTTGTTATCGGCCGTGGGCGTCGATCTGGGGCAGGCATATATCGTGAAGCGGCAATTGCGTGGCGCGGTTGATGCAGCCGCTTTGACGCTCGGCACTCTCCCACAACTCAACGACGCGGACGCGCAAGCCAAAGCAGAAGCCTATGTCCGCGCGCATTACCCTGAGAAAATCGGCATCCTGCGCGCTGTGGATGTCGTTCGCAGTGATAACACGATTACCGTCACGGCGACCGCCGAGGTCGAAACCACGTTTCTGCGCTTTGCGGGCTACGATGTGTTGATCGTTAAGGTCGAAGCTGAAGCCGTCCGCAAGGAAAACAAGCTGGAAGTCGTGATGGCGCTGGATAATACCGGCTCCATGGGGGCGAATAACAAAATTCTAGCGCTGAGGTCAGCCGCCACAACGCTGGTGGATACGCTGATGGGCGATAACGTTACATCGGAAGCGGTTAAGATTGGCCTTGTGCCGTTCACGAGCGCAGTGAATGTGGGGGCCAACAATCGCGGCGCTTCATGGTTGGATGAAGCCCACCCCTCTGCGCTGAATTTTGAAACGATTACCCAGCTTCCGACCAATCGTAGCCTGTTCTCGCTCTACTCCGATATGGCCGCGCTAAACCCATATGCCGACTGGAAAGGCTGCGTGCGGGCGCGTACGGCCAACAATTTTGATGAAAACGACATAACACCTGACACGAGCGACCCTAATACGCTGTTTACCGCGCTTCTGTGGCCAAATGAGCCGAGCACTAGCTACAATCACTTTCTGCCGAGCGAAGATATCACGGACTACCGCCCATACAGCCAAACCCCTGCCAGCATAAATTATGTGATGGGGCCGAACGGCTTTTGTCCCGATGCAGCTATCCAGCCGCTCACGAATGTGAAGGCCACTATCACCACCGCCATCGGAAATATGACAGCTTCGGGCCAGACAGCTGTGCCGGAAGGGTTGGCGTGGGGCTGGCGGGTGATTTCGCCAACCGTGCCATTTTCAGAGGGTGTTCCCTATACTCAGGACGACACAATCAAAGCGATCATCTTGATGACGGATGGCCAAAACGAAGTGTACAATTTCTCGGCCTACGGATATCCCAATGATCATTTAGGTTACGACACAACAACAGCTTTGAACGGAAAGTTGTCCCGTATCTGCAATAATATTAAAGCCATCAAAGATGCGAATAACAATGACGCCATCCAGATTTATACAATAGCTTTCGGCAATCCGCCGGAAAATATTGTGACCCTAATGCGCCAATGTGCAACTGAACCCGGGAACTTTTTCAACTCCCCGACGAATGACGACTTGAAGACAGCTTTTGAATCTATCGCCATCGGTCTCAACGAATTACGCGTGTCGCGATAAAGAAGGAAAGGTCAGTAACTGATATGTTTTTGCGTCTGATCCCATTTCTTGCCCCTGCAACAGCCGAAGCGAAAGTCAAAGTTGCAATGGCCCCTATCATGGAAAACGGTTTTGTTCCTCCCGTTTATTGGCCATGGATTATTTTCGGATCGCTGCTTTTGACATGGTACTATGTTTTCCGGCGTCAGTAATATTCCCCTACTTCATATCACGATTTAGCTATTTGCTATCACTGGATGGCGTAAATTCGTATATGGTAATGGTTCTGCTAATTATGGCTTGAGTGCGCTTACACGAGTGCGCTAACCGGAGCGATGTTTATCTGATCGCGACCAGATAAGCGTCGCTCCACTTCGCAGACAAGCGCTTTAAAGACTGCAAAACCAACAAACGGATATCGTCGCCTATGGATCAACGTCTTGCTGTCCCGCCCTTTTTTGACCCTGGCGCCATGCGTGAGACACTTGATGCGCTCTGGCTTCAGCATGGCGACAATACGCTAGCTATGCGCGCCGAGCTTCTGGCTTTGCTCAAAGAGCTTGTTAAGGAGGCGCGCTCAATCGCCCGAAAGCAGCTCGAAGTCGATGGAAGCGGTCGCCGTTGCGCGCATTCGCTTTCCATCTTCCAGGACGAATTGCTGCGCCTCATCTTTTGGTTTGCCACCAAGTACATTCATGTCGTTGAAAATCCGTCCGAAGCGGAAAGGATGAGCGTCGTCGCTACAGGCGGATATGGGCGTGAGCTGCTGGCTCCAGGATCGGACATCGACTTGCTCTTCCTGTTGCCCTACAAGCAGACGCCATGGGGCGAAAGTGTCGCTGAGTATATCTTATACATGCTGTGGGACTTGGGCTTCAAAGTCGGCCACGCCACACGATCGATAGGGCAAAACATCCGTTTCGCCAAAACCGATATTACAACGCGCACCGCGCTCCTCGACGCCCGCCCCATCATCGGCGATGAAGCTATTTGGAAAAAATTTGAAACGGGGTTCCACGAGTTTCTGCTCTCTGCCAATCAACGCGAGTACATCACCGCAAAGCTTGACGAGCGCGACAGCCGTCACGACCGGGGCGGCAATTCCCGCTACAAGGTGGAGCCGGATATCAAAGAAGGCAAAGGCGGCCTGCGCGATCTGCATACGCTGCATTGGATCGCTAAACACCTGCATCCCGGCTTGAACAGCGAGAACTTCGTCGAAAACAAGTTGTTCTCGCCTGACGAATTCCGGATGTACCAGCACTGCGAAGACTTTTTGTGGACCGTGCGCTGTCATCTGCATTTTCAGGCGGGCAAGCCAGAAGAACGTCTAAGCTTTGATCTGCAACTGGGCATGGCCGACCGCTTGCACTACCGCGGACGCAAAGGTTTGCGTGCGGTGGAACGCTTCATGAAGCATTACTTTCTGATCGCTAAAGACGTGGGCGATCTCACGCGTATTCTCTGCTCCAGCCTTGAAGTCAAGCAGCTCAAAAAGCTGCCGATAATTGAAAACATCGCGCAAAAGCTAACATGGCGGACGCGTGTCCGCTTGAGCAGCACCAGTGATTTCCGTATTGAAAACGGGCGCATAACAGTTAAGAGCCGGCAAGCCTTTCAAAACGATCCGGTCAACCTTATACGGATGTTCGCGCTCGCCAAGCGCAACAACGTCCAGTTTCATCCCGAAGCGATTCGTCTTGTCCGGCACTCGCTGAAACTCATCGACGACAATTTGCGTAATAACGCCACGGCTAATCGCTTGTTCCTGGAGGTGCTGACCTCGCGCACGCATTCGGAAATCATATTGCGGCGTATGAACGAAGCGGGCGTGTTGGGGCGTTTCATTCCTGAGTTTGGGCAAATCGTATCGATGATGCAGTTCAACATGTATCATCACTACACTGTGGACGAACATCTTATCCGGACCGTGGGCATTCTGTCGGCCATTGAGCGCGGCGCTCTTGAGTCAGAACTTCCGCTCTCCACAGAGATTATCCGCACTATCGAAAACCGGCGCGCACTGTATTTGGCGGCGTTTCTCCACGATGTCGCCAAAGGGCGTGACGAAGACCACTCTATTGCAGGAGCGCGCGTTATTCGCGAAGTGGGCAAGCGGCTTGGACTTGGTACGGCGGAAGTTGGTATCGCCGAGTGGCTTGTAAAGCATCACCTCGTTATGAGTCAGTTCGCCCAGAGCCGCGATCTCAATGACCCGAAGACAATTCAAGCTTTCGCTAATATTGCTCAAAGCCGCGAACAACTAATGCTTCTGGTTATTCTCACTGCTGTTGATATTCGTGCTGTTGGTCCTGGTGTGTGGACTGGATGGAAAGGGCAGTTGCTGCGTGAACTCTATGCAGAAACGGAACCGCTCGTCACAGGCGGATATACTGCGCTACCGCGCGAAATGCGCGTTAAACAATCGATCGCGGCTTTCCGTCAGGCTTTGGCGGACGAATTGCCGTCCGAAGAAATCGACGCACTCATTGCGCGGCAGGATCGCTCCTACTGGCTGCGTACCGATCATGCCCGGCAGATAGCTCACGCCAATCTCATTCGTAAAGCCACGGCGGCCCCTGATCTTCTGAACTATGATATCTCTACGGATGCCACCACATCGCTTACCGAGTTGCAGTTTTGGACCTCTGACCGCTCCGGCCTTGTGGCTATCATCGCCGGGGCATGCGCGGCGGCAGAGGCAAACATCGTGGGCGCCAACCTCACGACCACGCGCGATGGCATGGCGTTGAACAGTTTTTTCCTGCAACGCACCTTTAACAACGATGAAGAAGAAATCATTTACGCTTCGCGTATAGCCCAAAACATAGAAATGCTTTTGAACGGCGAGCGCAATCTGTCGCAGCTCAACGGACGCCAGTTTCACCGTTCGCAGTCTCGCCTGGAAGCCTTTACGGTCGATCCGCGTGTTTCCATCGACAATTCGTTGTCCGACGAACTCACCGTTGTGGAAGTCACCGCGCTTGACCGTCCTGGCCTGTTGCACGAAATCGCCCAGGTTCTTTCAGCAGAACAAGTGGAAATATGTTCGGCGCATATCGCCACCTTCGGCGAAAAAGCGGTAGACGTTTTCTATGTGACTGGCGCTAATGGCAAAAAAATTACCCAGCCAAATATTCACAAACGCGTCCGCGAAAAGCTGTTGGAAGCGTTCGAGAACGGCGATACTTCCAAAGCCTCATAGGCTATCAGACTTAGCATGGACAATACATCGCCTTGCCTTGGCGACAAAGGCCAGCTATTCCCACTGCCATGAAGCTTTACAAATCAATCGCCACAGTTAGCGGATTTACCGCCATAAGCCGCGTTCTCGGATTCGTGCGCGACATGCTCATCGCCGCCGTGATTGGCGCGGGCCCAGTGGCTGACGCGTTTTTCGTGGCGTTCCGGCTGCCGAACCTGTTCCGCTCGCTGTTCGCTGAAGGTGCATTCAATTCGGCGTTCGTGCCGCTATTCTCCAAGAGCCTCACCACCGATGGCAAGAGCGGTGCGCGCCGTTTCGCTGAAGAAGCGTTGGCAGTATTGCTCACGGTGCTGATCATCCTGACCTTGGCCGCTGAAATCGGCATGCCGTGGATTATCTCGTTGCTCGCGGGCGGATTTGAGGACAACGCCGAAAAATTCGACTTGGCGGTTTTACTCACGCGTATCACGTTTCCCTATCTGCTGTGCATGTCGCTGACGGCGCTGACGGCGGGTATTCTCAACGCGCTAGGGCGGTTTGTGGCGGCGGCGGCGGCGCCTATCCTGTTGAACATCATTCTTTCGGCGGCGATGATCATAGCCGCTAGCTTTGGCCTGTATCACAAGCCGGAAGCCGCCATGATATTGGCCTGGGCCGTTTCCATCGCGGGGTTTGCGCAGCTTGCGTTTCTCACCGTTGGCGCGCGGCGGCAGGGTATGGACCTCGGCTTTCGTTTGCCGCGTCTTACGCCTGGCGTCAAACGCCTGTTTTGGCTTGCGGTTCCCGGCGTGATGACAGCGGGCATAACGCAGATTAACTTGTTTGTCGGCACCATGATTGCGTCGCACAGCAACAGCGCAGTGTCATATCTGTATTACGCTGACCGGGTGAACCAGCTACCGCTGGGCATCGTGGGAATAGCCATCGGTGTGGTGCTGCTGCCCGAATTGTCAAGGCGGCTTGCAAGCAACGATGAAAGCGCCGCCATGCACAGCCACAACCGCGCGCTGGAATTCGCGCTGTTCCTAACGGTTCCGGCGGCTGTGGCGTTGTGTGTTATCCCGCTGCCTGTCATTCAGGCGCTGTTCCAGCGCGGCGCGTTCACCGCTGAAAACGCCCATGCTGTCGCCACTACGCTTACCGCTTTTGCTGTGGGGCTGCCTGCATCGGTGCTGATCCGTGTGCTGCTACCCGGCTTTTTCGCACGCGAGAATACCCGCATACCGATGATTTTTGCGACCATAAGCGGCGTGCTGAATATCGCGGCGTCAGTGACGTTGTTTTTCTTTACGCCGCTTGGCTATGTCGGCATCGCCATTGCCACCAGCCTTGCTGCATGGACGAACGCTTCGCTTCTGGGCGGAACCTTGCTGTATCAAGGGCATTTCCGGCTCGATAGCGCCTTGCAGAAGCGTGGACCGCTCATCATACTGACGAGCTTTATCATGGGCGGCGTGGTTTGGGGCTTGTCGTTGCTTATAGGTCAGGTCTTTGGCCCGATAAGCGGTTCCGTCTGGCATATATTGACGCTGGTGGCGCTGGTGACAAGTGGCGGTGCGGTTTATCTGGTGGGGGCTCAGCTCATCGGCGCGGTTGACTTCAGGACGATCTGGCGGTCTCTGAATGCGTGAGCCGTTTTGGAGCATAGGCCCTGTTTAACCGCTGTAAGAACCCCAGCGCCCAGCTCATATGCATGACCATGGCGGCGGCTCCACTCAAGGCCGCGTAAGGGGCGCGTTCGCGCACCGCCAGAGCCGCTCCCCAGCCCATGCACAGCGCCACATAGGTAAGCGGTATCGCTAGAAACGCCGCGCTCCACAGCATGGCCAATATCACGGCGGCGGCATTACTAAGGAGCGCCGCCACAGGCAGCATCTGCCGCAGGCGAGGTCGGATGCTGTGTTTCAGAAGCGTGCTGGCGCGGCCACGTCCATGGTTGGCGTATTGCCGTGCCAGCGCCAGTAAATTTGCGCGCGTATAATAGCGGACCGGCGCTTCGCCCAGCAGATACACGCTCTGCCCAGAGTTGACCACGCGCACGTCATATTCAGCGTCCTCGTTGTGGGTAAAGCTTTCATCATAGCCGCCAAGCTTCTGAAACACGGCGCGGTCAAACGCAGCGTGATGGCCGTGCTCAACATAGCGGCTGGTAATTGCCCGCCGGTGAGCCGAGCCGCCGTTGCCTAGCGGGCTGTTTTGCGCGGCGGCGATGGCTTTTTGCATGCAGGTGCGTCCGGCGGCCAGCAACGGCACCACCACCGAGGCGGCTTCGGTTTTCTCCAGTGCTTCTATGCAATGGCGCGCGAACGCAGGCGGATATTCCGCGTGACAATCGGCACGTAGCAGATAGCGCGATTGTGGGGCGGCGGCCTCAGCGGCTAGGTTCATCGCTGCCGACTGGATGCGCCGGGGGTTGTGCAGCAGTTTTATGCGCGGGTTCTCTTTCGCGAGCTGCTGGACGATTTCGCATGTGCTATCGGTGCTGCCGCCGTCCACGATAAGAATTTCGTAATCAATTTCGCCATCGCACGGCAATATTGAAGTGATAGCATCACGAATATAATGCTCTTCGTTAAGCGATGGCATGACTATGCTAACAAAACCTAACTTTTTATCAGGCATATTGCTTTAGCTTTTGACGAACTTAATTTACTCGTGCATCACTTTAGCGAATACATCTCAAAAAAGTGCAATGTACATCGTGAAAATTATTAATATCGACGATATAATATTTGGCGGATGAGTATAGAGCATCAAGAGACGGCGTTTCTGCTATGCGCAAACTAGCGTTTTTCGCTCACGATTCGACTGAGAGCACCGTCGTGAAACGCGCGGAAGCGTTTCAGGCCAATGGAGCACGCGTTACGGGCTTCATGTTCCGGCGTCGTGGACGCCCCGAGCGCCCTATGAGTTGGGAGAACATCCCTCTCGGCGTCACCGATGACCGCAATTACCTCGCGCGTCTGCCTAAACTGCTGTGGGGGGTGCTGAAAGTGCTGCGTCATGCGCGACAGCTCCGCCAGTGCAGCGTGCTTTACGCCCGCAACATCGACATGCTGTTCATTGCGGTACTGACGAAGCTGCTCACTGGCGCGAGAGGCATCGTGGTGTATGAGCTGCTCGACATTCGCGGCGTGTTTCTGGGTAAAGGCTTGGTGAACCGGCTGTTCCGCTGGGCTGAGCGGCGCTTGATGGCGGCGTGCCATCTGGTGGTTGTGAGTGCGCCGGACTATGTGACGCACTATTTGCATGCGGTGCAGGGCTATCGTGGAGCGTGTTTCCTTATGGAGAATAAGCTTTCCGCGCGCACTCTTCCGCCGCCATCTGCCGCTCCTGCCGAGCCGTTGCCTCCTGGTCCGCCGTGGATCGTTGGCATGTATGGCGTGTTACGTTGCCGGCGCAGTCTGGATATTCTGTGCGAGGTGGCCCGACGTTTGCCTGATAAGTCTAGCATTTACTTGCGCGGCGTTGTGTCCGAAACGGATATCCCGTTGGATGAGTTGGTAACCCTCTCGCAGCGCATCCCCAATGTGACTTATGGCGGCGCTTACTCCAGCCCGCGCGATCTGCCCGAGATCTACGGCAAGGCGCATTTCATCTGGGCGCTGGATTTTCTGGCAGTGGGCGGCAACTCGGAATGGTGCTTGGCCAACCGCATCTATGAAGGCGGCGCGATGGGCACGGTTCTCTTGGCCGAAGCTGGCAACGCCACCGGGCGCATGGTGGAGCGCGAGGGGCTGGGCTTTACGCTAGAGCGAGATCCGAAAAGTGGAAGCCAGTTTTCGGAAAAATCGAGCTTATTAGCAACCGAGCCTTTTGCCGATGCGCTCGCCACGTTTCTTGAGGACATGACGCCAGAGAAATACGAAGCCGCGCGCCAACGTCTGAAAGGCGTCAAGCGGTCTGTGTTCGTGGATGAGATCGACACGGCAGAACTATTAAAAACGCTGGACGAGCTATGGGAAGCCGAGAACATCAAGCATCTCAAAAGTGTTGTTGCTTAGCTTGTCGGTTCAAAGTTTAGTCGCGGAGCAAACATATGTATAAATCGAAGCTGTTAGCTCCCGTTGGCGTTGCCTCTGTTATTGTGTTGCTTATATTTTCTTCTGCGCAATCCGGTGATGCTTCAAGCGCATCGGCCACCAGCGCATCCTTTGTTGAGCGTTTCGACAAATTCGACGCCGGGCGCTGGATCAAATCTGACGGCTGGTCCAACGGTCCTCAGCAGAAATGCACCTGGAAGGCGGATAACGTGCGTGCCGAAAGCGGCACCCTGGAATTAACGCTCCGCGCATCGCCCAGCGACAAGAAAGGCTTTACGTGCGCTGAAATTCAGTCAAAGGGCACATACGGCTACGGCACTTATGAAGTGCGCATGCGTGCTCCGGCGGCTCCCGGTTTGGTGACTGCGTTTTTCACATATATCGGCAAGGCCCAAGGTAAACCGCACGACGAAATCGACTTCGAATTTCTTGGCAAAGACACAGGCGCTGTGCAGCTCAACTATTACGTGAGCGGCAAGGGCGGTCACGAACATATGGCCAAGCTGGGGCTAGACGCGGAAACCACCCCTGCCCTCTATTCGTTCGAATGGAAGCCGAATGCCATTTTCTGGTACATCAACGGTGAACTCGTCTACGAGCGGCACGCCAAGCCGGGCCATCCGATCCCGACCAATCCGGGCAAGATTTTCCTCAGCATCTGGAACGGCAACGACATGGACGAATGGCTCGGGAGCTTCGAATATCCCGGCAAGCCGCTTGTCGCGCTGTATGATCTGGTGGCGTTCACAAAAGCGGGCGATGCGTGTCAATTTCCCGAGTCGGTGGTGTGCAAACGCGAGAAAATCCGCAAAGCGCAGCTCGACGACGACTGAGGATGCGAAACGCCAGTTACCGGTAATCAGCCCTTGCGTATTCCCGGTATGAGCCGCCAAGCGCAGCGTTGATGAACCCGGCGCCCCGGCAGATCGTATAACAACTGGCGGTGACGCGCGCCCGATCGCGCCACGAATACGCCGCTGCTGCATAAAGCACGCGCCCCGCTCCTAAACCGATTCGCGCCAGTCCCTTGCCAAGGAACCCCGCACGGCCTATCCACCGCGCCAAGCTTCCTCCGCTAAGCCGCGTCTCCACATTGCCGGTGCGATACCAGCGGCGGAACAGCCATTCAGCTTTCATGCGGTGTTCGGGGACGCGCTCGTAAAGTCTAGCGTTTTCCGCCCAGGCAATCCGTTTGCCATTCTCGCGCAGGGTTTTGAAATACATTGTATCTTCGCCGCCGGTCTCGTTAAAGCGGATATCAAAGCGCAAGTTTCTCACACCCATTTCGCGAATATCCAGGAGAGCGTTGCAGGTGTGGCCCTCCAGGGCGAAACCACCATCAGCACGCGGCCGGTTGGCGTATCCTTCCGTAGGCAGCCACACCGGCGGACATTCGGCAAACACCGGAAACACCGGGCCGACAACTGCCGCCGCGCCCGTTTCCGCCAGCCGCATGTAAAGCGCTTCCAACCAGCCTGGGGGGGCAAGTTCGTCGTCGTCAATGAATGCGATGTGCGTCGCGCCCGCCAGCGATGCCGCCGTGAGAGCCATATTGCGGGCGTGCACCAAGCCTTTCTTCGGTTCATGCACGTAGTTGAGCGTTAAGCGGCTCGTTTTGGCGAACCCCCGGCAGAGACGGCTCGCCGAACCATCCGCGCTGTTATCGATTACCAAAAGCGACACTTGGCGGTCGCTGAGACGATGAAAGCGCTGCCGTGACAGAGAGCCCAGCAAATCGTGTAATCCTTGCGGACGCTGATAGGTGCATATGCAAATGATGATGCGTTCCATGAATATCCGCCTCAGATGCTGCCTCAATACTTACCTGGAAAGCCACCGCAAGCGCTTAAATCCGGCCGCGCTGCCAAAACGCGCCACCAGCGGCCAGACCTCTGGATGCGTCGCCGTCAACTTTGCCGCGTCTGCAATCTCTCCGGCCTTGGCCCGCTCGACGATGCCGGTGAACACTTCCGCTTGGTCAAGTCCGCGAATATAGGCCGCCAAGGCGTTCTGCGTGCGCGATGCCGTATCGCAACGCTCTTCAAACCGCGCATCTTCCATACCCTGCCGGATCTGCTGAAGATGAATGCTGTTCATGCGCCAGGAAACCGATGCGGTGTGCATCCGATAGCGGTAATAGCTCTCCGATGAGACGATGAAGCGCGCCCCCGCCAGCAGACAAGCCATGCAGAACAGGAAATCTTCGCCGAAATGCACGCCCTCGACGTGGGTAATGCCCGCATTCCAGAGGAACTGACTGCGAAACATGGCTTTCACCGCGCCGAACATGTATTTCTCGCGTGCGAACAACGTGTTGCCGCGCAAAAACGATGCGATATCCACGCTCAACACGTATGGTTCAAGTTCTCGCGGCAGCATGGTGGCTCCGCTTGTGCCGCTTGCGCCTCCTTTGTCATCGAAACGCTCGAAATTGTCGGCCACCACGTCTGCGGACGTCGCTACGGCAAGGTCGATGAGACGGCGGGAGCGCTCCGGCGCGATGAGGTCGTCGCAATCGAGAATGGCCGCCCATGTGCCGGAAGCCTTGGCAAGCGCCCGGTTGCGCGCCGCTGATGGTCCGCCATTCGCTGCGCGTCGTATTAGCATCACGCGGCGGTCCGCGGCGGCCATTGCGGCTACAATATCGCGGGTTCCGTCCGTGGAAGCGTCGTCCACGACGATTACTTCCACGCTCACATCAGTTTGGTTCAGCGCTGAATTGATGGCCGCTTCCACAAATGGCGCGGCGTTATAAGCGGCCATGATGAACGATACATCTGGCGCGCGGTATGGCGTCCCTTGAGACATCATAGTGGCGTCTTCTTCAGCCACACCATGTGCCTGCGGGTCGTCCATGGTTCCTCCGGGAACGGGCGTCGTTGCGGGGGGACGTTTTGTGTCCTAGCTCGGGGGATTTTATGCGATCAGGTTTATCGTAGGGTTTATCTGAACGCTAACATGCAGCGCTTTTTGTCGAAATGATACCAAGGGGCGCGCGAAAGTGTTTTTTCATTGCTCAGACGGGGCATAACGGACGTCCACTAGGTGGCTGAAATGGCTGCGCAACTCCACTATCACTGGCAGATAGCCTTATACCGCCGCCGCTTCATATCCAGATGGAAATGGTTCCTGTGCGCGGCGTTGGCTTTCGGACCGAGCACCGTTGTGAACACACCGCATGCGCCCTTGTGTATTTGCCGCAAGAACTGCGCGCGCTTGTCGCCAGCATTCCAGTGCTTGGCCACGCGGATGCGCTCGCCCTTGGAGGTCACAAACTCGGCGATGTCGATTGCGTTGGCGAAGGCGTGCTCACTGATTTTCCTTCCGCCTCCGCCGTTACGGAGACGGCAGTGATAGCTCGCCAGATTCCGTACGCGAACAATCCGCGCGTTAAGAAGCGCCCACGCACGCGGCTGCACCACTTTGCGCAGCCAGCGGTCGAACGCGTTGGCGGTGCGGCAGTTCAAGGTCGCGGCGGGGCGCACCACCACGGAAGGCTTGCCGATGAAGCGCTTCACCAATAGAGGCGCTGGCGTGCCGCATCTACCTTTGCGGATGGGCGGAAGCAGCTTGTATTCCACGCGGGCGGCGAGTTTCAGCTTATCGCACTTTTTCAGAGCGGCCTTTACGTTAGCGGGAAGTAACGCCTTCGCATCGAGTTCGTCGGATGATTTCCCTTCGCGTTTGGCGTGATGCCTTGACGGCGCGCGCTCTGGCAGAGGCGGGACAGGCGCTGAGACGGGCTGAGGCTTAGGTGCTGGCTGAGGAGGCTGAGGCGCAGAGCCAGTCGCAGCAGGTGCGGGCGCAGGCTCAGGCACTGAAACCGTTGCAGCAGGCGCGGGCGCAACTTGTGCTAATTGTTTGGGAGGCTCTATTTTCTCAGAGATTTTCTCTGAGGTTTGCACGGTTTTCTCAGAGGTTTGCGCAGTTTTCTCAGAAGACGGCTCGTCTTTCTCAGCGTAAAGCGATGCCAGCACAATCGTTGCCGCCAGCACCAACCCTGGCATAGCGTTCCATATCCCTGCGCGGCATTTTCCTTCGCCGTCGCAAAAATCTCCCCCATTCATGATACTTGCCCCACGCTTCTACACATGTATACCTGCCCCACGCATGGGCGCACTTTAACATCGCCAAAGCCCCAGCCAACCCCGAGGATAGACTATGACTGATCAGCCGAACGAAACGCCCGCCATTCTGTTCCGCGAGGAAGGCCGTGCTGGTCTCATCACGTTGAATCGTCAGCAAGCGCTCAACGCTCTTACGCGCGATATGATCCAAAATCTTGAGACGCATTATATTAAATGGGGATCGCCGGGCCGCATTTACGGCATCGTTCTGGAAGCTGCGCCGGGCCGCGCCTTTTGCGCTGGCGGCGATATTCGGGAAAGCGCGGAGGTGGCGAAGACCGATCCGGCGGCGGCAATGCCGTTTTTCCGCGACGAATATCAGCATAACTGGTCGCTGGAGTGCTTCTCCAAGCCGAACGTGGCGCTGATAGATGGGCTGGTGATGGGCGGCGGCGTGGGCATCTCCATTTTTGGCACACATCGCGTGGCGGGCGAGAACTACAGCTTCGCCATGCCTGAGGTCGGGATCGGTTTCTTCACCGATGTGGGGGCGAGCTATGTACTGGCGCGCTTACCAGGCGAGATGGGCGTTTATCTGGGGCTGACAGGCCGTAGCATCGGGCGGGCGGACGGTTGTTATCTGGGGCTCGTCACGCATTGCGTGGATGCGAACGAGTTCGACACAATCCGTGCGGCGATGATTGAGGGCGATCCAATTGACCCCGTGCTGGACAATCTGCACCGCGATCCTGGCGACAGCGAATTGAACAAGGCGAGTATGCCGCCTGGGCGCAAGAAACCGCCGCCACAATCCGGCAAAAATCGCCGCTCAGCCTCAAGATTACGTTGCGGCACATCCGTGAGGCGCGGCAGTTTCATTCAGTGAAAGAAGCTCTCGTCGCAGATTTCCGGATTGCCAGCCGCACGGTCGGCGCTCACGATTTTAGGGAAGGCGTTCGGGCAGCGCTTATCGATAAGGACCGCACGCCACGCTGGCAGCCACAAACGCTAGCTGAGGTAACAGACGCCATGGTAGAAGCGCATTTCGCGCCGCTGGGCGAGGGGGAACTGGAGCTTATCGACCGCTGGACGCTGGTTGTATGACAATATGAGCTCGTACACAACTATTTGAAACAATACCGCCAATAACACAATTTTAGCTTGTATAATTAAGTTCAATTTAGCAAACTGCGCGCTAAGGTAGTAAAAACCAACCTTGTCAACCATAAGGGGCGCGTAATGAGTGTCGCATTGGACTATTCACGTGAGGAAACGATTGCGGAGGAACGTCCGTTAAAGTCTCAGTATCTTGTCACGTTAAAGATTGTAGAACGGCTGCATCGCCTGTTGCTTGACGTCGTAAAGAATGAATTTGAACGTGTTGGCCGTATGGATGTCAACGGCGTTCAGGCGCTTTTACTTTATAATATTGGCGATTGCGAATTAACTGCTGGGGAAATCCGCTCGCGTGGTTACTATCTCGGCTCTAATGTTTCTTATAACCTGAAGAAGCTGGTCGATAGCGGATATATTCATCATCAGCGTTCGAAAACAGACCGTCGCTCGGTGCGTATTCGCCTCACGCCAAAGGGCAAGGAAGTTTATAACGTGGTTAACAGCCTGTATGAGCGGCAGTTGACCATGATCGAAAAAGTTGGCGGCTTGGCAATTGGCGACCTTACGACGCTTAACCAGAGCCTCGCAAAACTTGAGCGGTTCTGGGGCGATCAAATTCGCTTCCGTCTATAGGTGGATTTACCTAATTACAAGCGAACTAAAGCGTGCAGCGCTCGTTTCCTTGCGCCCCTTTGTGGTGGTGTGTACAAACAGTGTGTAGTCGCAAAACGCGGCTACAGAACTGTATATTGCATTACGAGTGGCGCCTGTCGCAATCCAGCCACAGCGTTGCCGTTATTCAACATTTTGTGGCTGAAGCGCTTTTGAAGTGCGCAGAACTTGCTTTTAATACGGTTTTCCCACAGTTTGTTAACTATATTGCCGCCAGAATGGAGGCGCTTTATGGGGCGTGGTTCACAGATTTCGGCTGGGATATTCCGCAGCAGAAGTAGGTGAGATTACTGCATGTGCATATTCTTACGGGCCGTGACGTAAAATGTGCAATGTGTCGACACGTCTCAGTCACATTTCGCGCTAATTATGCGATGAAGTATGTTGGAATAGATGAGCATTATGATTTAGACATCTAGCATAATGCATAAACCCAAACGGAGGCTGGGGCCGAAGTTTGGTGAAATCGACACGGCGTAAATATAGAGGGTGTTGGCGCGCTTGAACCTAGTAATGGTATCAGCGCACGAGGGCAGATCGGGAGTGCAATGGTGACAGTAACGAGTAGGATAAGAAGCTTTTCCGTCCGGGCGACAGGTATAGCGGCGGTAATAGCACTAGCCGGCTTGGTCTCAGCAACGACGGCGACGAACACCCTCGCATCTCCTGACGACTGGCTGAGTTTTGACAGCAAAGATACCTGGGATCCAGGTTTTGACCGCTCATTCGCTAAGCAGTGGGAAATTCAGCCCGCTCGCGGTTACCCCACGATTTCGCCCACAAACCTTACATATATGCGCGCCGCGGTGAAGCGCTATGCAAATATCGTTGCTCGGGGCGGATGGGATCGTGTGCCTATGATCAAGCTGCACACCGGATCGACCCACCGCGCAGTAATCGCATTACGCCGCCGCCTTCAAGCGGAAGGCGATCTTAGCCGCGACGAAGGCGGTTACGCTCAAACTTTTGATTCATATGTGGAAGCTGCTGTCAAGCGCGCGCAACTCCGTCATGGTTTGCCGCCTACCGGCACCGTGGATAAAGCCACAATCCTGGCGCTTAACGTGCCCGCCTCTGCCCGGCTCAGACAGCTCCGCACGAATTTGACCCGCATCAAACAACTTCAGGCGCCGACAAAAGGGCGGTATATCGTCGTGAATATCCCTGCCGCGCAGATTGAGGCAGTGGATAATGACAAGGTGGTTTCCCGGCATGTCGGCGTCGTCGGCAAAGTTGAGCGGCCCACGCCGATTCTGAAATCCAAGATTCATGAAGTCAACTTCAATAAAGAGTGGATCTTGCCACCAACAGTTATCAGAAAAGACTTGGTGCCTAAGGCGCGCGCGGGCAAGCCACGTAAAGTCTTCGAACATTATGGCGTAGATATCTATGCCAATTACAACGCCTTTAAGAAAGACAAGCCTCTCGACCCTGCAAAAATTGACTGGTCGAGCCCTGCTGCGATGAATTACTTCTATGCGCAGAAAGCTGGTGAAGAAAATCCGTTGGGATACATCAAGATAAACTTCCCAAGCCCGCACCAAGTGTATATGCACGACACGCCTGCGAAGAGTATCTTTGCCAGAAACTTCCGTGCAGAAAGCTCCGGCTGTATTCGCGTGCAAAATATTCCGCAACTAGCTGCATGGCTTTTGAAAGACAACGGCTGGGATTTGAACCGCATCACTGAAATGAAGCAAACACGCGAGCGTGTTGATGTGAAACTCAAGCAAAAAGTGCAGCTTTATTTCGCTTACGTCACGTCATGGGCTACACCGGACGGCATGGCGCATTTCCGGCGCGATCTCTATGGCCGCGATGGCGTAGGTGTAACCGCTACTGCATATTGATGACGTCTGCGGAGGGCTTTCGTTGCGCCCATGCAGGTAATTGCAAATAAGCAATGATACACAGTCGAACTTTATATAACGGGCGGTCATAATGACTGCCCGTTTTGTTTGTGCGCGTCATATGTTGGGAACAAATAATGTGCTCCGCAATATGCCTGCTTGTGTGATGGGCACAGCCTTTATATAACTGGAGCGCTGCCGCAACTGTTAACGAATTTGAACAACGGCTGAAAAAATCTGTTTGTTCAACAAAGGCGAGTTCGCGCTTAGCGGCTGACGCATGAACCAAGTGAATGCGAAAAAGCGCGCGAAACACGAATACCAGCGCGATGCGGGGCAGAAATAAGCCCCTTTCTTCAAGCGCGCAGGATCAATCGACAGGAATAATCTCATATGTCAGCTTCTCAGGTAGCCACCGCAAGTTCAGAAAACCAATTTTTTAGCGTCCCCCTTGCCGAAAGTGACCCTGAGCTTTTCGCAACCATCGCAGACGAATTGAAGCGCCAGCAAAACGAAATCGAACTGATCGCTTCGGAAAATATCGTGTCGCGCGCCGTGCTCGAAGCCGCTGGTTCTGTGCTGACCAATAAATACGCCGAAGGGTATCCCGCCAAACGCTATTACGGCGGCTGTCAGTATGTGGACGTGGCCGAAGACCTCGCCATTGCGCGCGCCAAGCGTCTGTTTGGCTGCGAGTTCGCCAATGTGCAGCCGCACTCCGGATCGCAAGCCAACCAGGGCGTGTTTCTGGCGCTGGCCCAGCCGGGTGACGTAATCTTGGGGCTGAGCCTCGCTTCCGGCGGACATTTGACCCATGGCGCGGCGCCGAACATGTCCGGCAAGTGGTTCAAGGCTGTGCAATATGGCGTACGCCGCGAGGACGCGCTTATCGATTATGACGAAGTGGAGCGTCTCGCGAGCGAGCACAAGCCGCGCATCATCATCGCTGGCGGTTCGGCCTATCCGCGTACGATCGATTTCGCGCGCTTCCGTCAGATCGCCGATAGCGTGGGGGCGATCTTCATGGTGGATATGGCGCATTTCGCCGGTCTGGTGGCGGGGGGCGTTCATCCTTCGCCGTTCCCCCATGCGCATGTTGTGACGACGACCACGCATAAGACCCTGCGCGGTCCGCGCGGCGGCCTTATTCTCACCAACGATGAAACAATCGCGAAACGGATCAACTCGGCGATATTTCCGGGGCTTCAGGGCGGTCCGCTGATGCATATCATTGCCGCGAAAGCCGTGGCTTTTGGCGAAGCGCTGGCGCCGTCATTCAAGACATACGCGCAGAACGTCGCCGATAACGCCAAGGCTCTTGGCGAGGCGATCGTCGCGGGCGGCTACGGCCTCGTTTCCGGCGGCACCGATACGCACCTTATTCTTGCAGATTTACGTCCGAAGGGGCTGACCGGCAAGGTGGCTGAAATCGCGCTGGGCCGCGCCAATATCACCTGCAACAAAAACGCCGTTCCGTTTGATGAACAAAAGCCGATGATCACGTCGGGCGTCCGGCTCGGCTCACCGGCTGGCACGACGCGCGGTTTTGGCACGGAAGAATTCCGCCAGATTGGCCGTATGATTTGCGAAGTGCTCGACGGCGTAGTGAAAAACGGCGCCGAAGGCAACGGGCAAGTGGAAGAACGCGTGAAACGCGAAGCCATTGAGCTATGCGAGCGCCACCCAATTTATCGTGGATAAGAATTACGTGACGCTCTCACGCCAAGTGAGGCAATGCTTGTCTGATTGCGGCCAGGTAAAACTATAGAAATTATTATCTGGTCGTGATCAAACTGAGAATACATCAATGTTTGGCAAGATCGTTACCAAACAATAAGCTGCAGATTTGCTGTAATGTCTATCTTGTCGCGGCCAGAGTAGCGTTTATCTGGTCGCGATGAGCAAACACTACTTGAAGTGCCGCTTTCGGTAAGCGATAAGCGCCATGAGCTAGTGGATCAAACCTGACATTTTAGACCAAGGCTTAAGGAAACTTACGATGAGACAACGCATTCAAAATGTAAGGTCAATTTGATTCATCAGTATAAAATCTAGTGGTTCGAAGCGTTAAATTGGAACCATCGGGAACGAAGCACTCTTACCATTGAGGCCGGAAATGCGATGCCCCCACTGCGGAGCGAATGACACACAAGTCAAAGACTCTCGCCCAACTGAGGATAATACAGCGATCCGGCGGCGGCGTTTCTGCCAGGAGTGCAGCGCCCGTTTCACCACTTTCGAACGTGTGCAACTGCGCGAGCTTACCGTGTTGAAGCGCAGCGGCAGACGGGTGCCATTTGATCGGGACAAGCTATTGCGGTCCGTGCAAATCGCGTTGCGCAAACGTCCGGTTGCCCCCGAGCAGATTGACCGGCTCGTGAGTGACATGGTGCGCAGACTGGAAAGCCAGGGCGACAACGAGGTCGATTCGCACACTATCGGCGAGTTGGCCATGGATAATCTGCGTAAACTCGACGCGGTAGCCTATGTGCGTTTCGCCTCGGTGTATAAGAATTTCGGCGAGGCAGGCGATTTCGAAGCGGTCCTTGGTGAGATCGCCAATCTGAAACCTACTGTTGACGGAGCGGAAGATGGCGGAACGCCTTCGGCATCGCCCGCCAGCGCGCCTTCGGCTTCGCCAAGCACCGGAAAAGCTTCCAAAGATGAGCCAAAATAGCGCCTCTGCCGCGGAGACCGCGCAGCCGCCAGTTCTTGCCGCAAACGCCTTCGATATCGCCAACATGCAACTGGCCCTCGCGATGGGAAAGCGCGGATTGGGGCGCTGTTGGCCGAACCCCGCTGTGGGGGCTGTTATCGCCGATCCGTCGTCCCAGCACATCATCAGTTGCGCGTCCACCAGTCCGGGGGGGCGGCCGCATGCAGAAGCAACCGCACTTGCCCATGCGGGGGAAGCTGCGCGCGGGGCGACGCTTTACGTCACTCTGGAGCCGTGCTCACATTGGGGGCGTACGCCGCCTTGCGCGGATGCCACCATTGCAGCAGGGATCGCGCGGGTTGTTTACGGCGTTGCGGACCCTGATCCGCGCGTGAGCGGGGACGGGCTTGAACGTCTGCGCGCTCATGGCATTGAGGTTGTGGAAACGCCTCTTGCACGCGAGGCACGCTGGCTAACGCTCGGCCACATCCTACGCGTAACAGAACGCCGTCCATTCGTGCAGATCAAGCTTGCCACTGACGCCAACGGATCGATTCCTGCCGGAGATGGCGCGCCTGTGTGGATTTCTGGCGAAGAAGCGCGCGCTAACGGGCACCTCTTACGTACTAAGGCGGACGCCATTCTTGTCGGGCACGGCACTTTGCGGACAGATAATCCGCAGTTAACGTGTCGTTTGCCGGGACTGGAGGCGCACAGCCCCGTGCGTGTAGTTTTGGCGCGAGACGCTTCATTTCCGCAAACTCCGCAAATGTTCAAATCGCTGAATATTGCTCCTGTTTGGGTGTTTTGCGAAACCAATGCGCCGCCTGAAAATATCGCCCGGCTGAACGCAGCAGGTGCGGAGTGTATCCCTCTTTCGCCGCAATCTGATGGGCGTCTTCCGCTGACTGAGGTGCTGGCGGAGCTGGCGGAACGCGGTATCACTCGCCTGATGGTGGAAGGTGGCCCCACGGTGACAGAGAGCTTCTTTCAGGCCGACCTCGCCGATGAGGTGATCATCTTCCAATCTGCGGAAATTTTGCGTGTTCCTGGCCTGAATATGCCTGCGGGACTTGCGCAAATCGCGGAACTCCCCCATTACAGCATTGTAGAGACGCGTAATTTCGGTAGCGACCGTATGACGGCCTATCGCCGCACTGCTGTTTAAGGCTTGTAGGTAAATAACTGCATCGAATGGCGCTGTAATATTGGTAATACACAAGGCGCGAAAAGCGGCGCATACCGAGCTATGTAACGCTTTTCGTAACGCAGTGTGCGGGCAAAAGGACAAGCCAGGGGGCGCAATTTCCTGACAAGCCCTTAGCCTAGAGAAGAAAATTGAAGGGACTGAGATGTTTACTGGCATCGTGACTGACATTGGCGTGATCCGTGCGGTTGATAATGGGCGCTTCCGCATCAGTTGCGGCTATGACGCCCAGAGCATCGACATTGGCGCGTCCATCGCGTGTGACGGTTGTTGCCTAACGGTGACGCGCGTGGAAGCTGAGGCTCCGGGACGCGCCGCCTTCCACATAGACGCCTCGAACGAAACGCTGGCGTGCACAACGCTTGGCCGCTGGGGCGAGAGCACACGCATCAACCTTGAACGCTCGCTACGGCTAGGTGACGAAATGGGCGGACATCTGGTTACCGGGCATGTAGACGGCGTGGCCGAAATTGCATCCATCACCCCGGACGGTGATTCCAAGCGTTTTGAGATCGTTTGCCCGGAATCATTGGCGCGCTTTGTCGCGGCGAAAGGCTCGGTTGCGCTGGATGGCACATCACTGACGGTGAATTTTGTGCAGGGTAACCGCTTTACGGTGAATATCATTCCGCACACTCTCGTGGTAACTACATGGGGAGATAAAGCTGTTGGCGATCAGCTCAATATGGAAGTCGATCTGATCGCCCGCTATGCTGAGAGGCTTTTTTCACCAGCTAAAAATGAGAACTCAGAATGAGCACGCAAGGCAGCCAACACGGAGAGGGACAAATAGTGAGTATTGTTGAAGACCTGCATCAGTTTAACCAAATATCCAGTGTTGAAGATATTATCGAAGACGCCAAAGCCGGGCGTATGTTTATTCTGGTGGACGCCGAAGATCGCGAAAATGAAGGTGATCTTGTTATCCCTGCGCAGATGGCGACGCCTGATGTCATTAATTTCATGGCGAAATATGGCCGCGGATTGATTTGTTTGTCGCTGACGGCTGAGCGGGCCGCCGAGCTTAAGCTTGAGATGATGGCCCGCACGAATAATGCGCCGCTTTCCACGGCGTTCACGGTATCGATTGAAGCGCGCGATGGCATCACAACCGGTATTTCTGCTGCTGATCGCGCACATACTATCGCTACAGCTATCGATCCCACGAAGAACCAGAACGATATCGTATCGCCAGGCCACGTGTTTCCGTTGGTGGCGCGCAGTGGCGGGGCGCTTGTCCGGGCTGGGCATACGGAAACCGCAGTTGATATCGCACGGCTGGCAGGGCTCTATCCTGCAGGTGTGATCTGCGAAATCATGAACGACGACGGCACGATGGCGCGCATGCCTGATCTGGTAGCGTTTGCGCAGTATCACGGACTGAAAATCGGAACCATCGCCGATGTCATCGCCTACCGCCGCAAGCATGACAGCCTTGTGCGAGTGTTGGCGGAAAAGCGCATCCCTGATCTTCATGGCGCAGAGTTCACGATGAAGGTCTATCAGAATACGGTCAATAACCAGGAGCACATCGTACTGGTGAAGGGCGATCCCTCTGCTCCCGGTCCGGTACTGGTGCGGATGCATGCGCTTGATGTTCTGGAAGACTTGCTGGATATCGCCGCCGATGGTGGCAGGCATGGCCTCATTCAGCGTGCACTCGCTATACTGGCGAAAGAGGAACGCGGCGTGCTTGTGTTGTTGCGTGAACCTAAGCCGGATGCGGTTTCGGCCAGTTTGAGCGCTGCTGCCAACGGAAAGGGTGGCGCAGATCATCGCCTCACGGATTACGGCATCGGTGCGCAAATTCTGCTGAGCCTCGGCATACACGAAATGGTGCTGCTGTCTAACTCGCCGCTGCCGAAAATTATCGGACTTGAGGGCTATGAATTGAAGGTCGTTGGTCATCGTTCAATTGACTAGCTCATAATTCAAAATGCGTGTTGGAAACGAAAACTGTTTTTCCTTCTGCAGATAAAGTAGTGACATACAAAGAGCGTGCTGCATGAGAAGGCCGCGTGCAGTGCTATTATGCGTGTTTCCACAGAGAGAACAATAAGGGAAAATACGTTCTTTGTTTGTTCCTGGTGTCGTTGTATGATGCCCCATGCTTGAGAAGATACCAGTTAAGAAAACGCCAAAACAGCGCATCGCTACCACCGATCAGCTTTCGATTGATGGCGAACGTCGGCGCGGACGCGGTGCAAAAACTAACCTGAGCGGACGTTTTGAAGCTCAGGTACGGGAAGATTTCGACGATGGATGGGAAAGCTTGGACGAATTGGAGCCGTTCAAGACCCATGTGCGGCATGAGTTAGCAAAAACCATCATAACGAAGAATGACTCGCCCGATGTTTTTTTCGATCAATCCATCAACCCTTATCGCGGCTGCGAACATGGCTGCATCTATTGTTACGCCCGGCCAACGCATTGTTACCTTGGGCTGTCGGCGGGAATAGACTTTGAGACCAGCCTTTGCGCGAAAACCAACGCTGCTGAACGTTTGGAGGCCGAACTCAGTAAGCCGAGATATCGCGTAAAACCTACGGCGCTTGGCACAAACACTGATCCATATCAGCCTATCGAGAAAAGCTATGGCGTCACACGGCAAATCCTGGAGATACTTAACTGCGCTAACCATCCTGTCAGCGTCACCACCAAATCAGCTATGATATTGCGTGATATTGACCTGTTGGCTTCGCTCGCCAGCCGCAATTTGGTTACAGTGGCGATATCCATCACCACGCTCGATCACCGCATGTCTCGCAAAATGGAGCCGCGCGCCTCTACTCCTGATCGTCGGCTTGAAGCCATTGCGAAGCTTTCAGAAGCGGGCATACCGACCGCCGTGTTGTTTGCCCCCGTCATCCCAGCGATTAACGATAGTGAGCTGGAAGCTGTTCTCCATCGGGCAGCACAAGCAGGGGCGAGCGCGGCGGCCTATGTGATGTTACGTCTCCCGCTTGAAATCAGCGCGCTGTTTCAGGAATGGTTGGAGGAAGAATTACCCAATCGCGCCAAGCATGTAATGTCGCTTGTGAGGGATATCCGTAAGGGTAAGGACTACATTTCCGCGTGGTACGAACGACATACTGGCGCCGGGCCTTACGCCGATTTGACCGCACAACGTTTCAGAATTGCAACGCAGCGTCTCGGGCTTATGGAACGAAGTTTCGTGTTGCGCGAAGACCTCTTCACCCCCCCAAAAGCCCCACAAGCACAATTAGACTTGTTTAAATAACGAGAAAGCCTCTTGCTTCCTTCGCAAGGACATTTCAGGTTGTATATTATGAGAAAAACTAATGTGACGCGTAAGTCCTTAACTTTCGACCGTGAACGCGAGCTTGCTGGACACGCAAATGGTTATGTTGCTGGTGTCGATGAAGCCGGGCGCGGACCTTGGGCCGGTCCTGTCGTCGCAGCGGCCGTTATTTTGCGTGAAGAAAACACGCCTATGGGCTTACGGGATTCCAAGCAGCTTACCGCCAACGCTCGAGAAGCGCTTTTCGACGCAATTAACGAGACGGCTAGCGTGGGAGTCGGCATTGTCTCAGTCGAACAGATCGATCATATGAATATTTTGCAAGCGACATTTCTAGCCATGCGTCAGGCGGTTGAAGCGCTTACTACCGCGCCCGATCTCGCATTGGTTGACGGCAACCGCGCTCCGCCCCTGCCATGTCATGCTATTACGGTAGTCGGCGGAGATCGGTTGTGCCCGTCAATTGCGGCGGCTTCCATTATCGCCAAGGTCACGCGCGACCGCTTGATGGCCGATCTGGCCGAGAATTTTCCAGGCTACGGATGGAGTGCCAATAAAGGATACGGCACCCGTCAACACGCCGAAGCCATCGCGCAATTGGGTGTGACACCTCATCACCGCCGTTCGTTCGCGCCAATACGGGAGGCACTATCGTCGAATTGTCATACCTAAAATGCGTTTAAGCGAAACCTGTCCTTTGATACAAGGGGATTAAACCACCTCGCTACTCACGAAAATGCGTAAAACTCTGAGTTCGAGCATTAAACGTCAACTAATGCATCAATCTAGCTTAGGTGCATACTGCAGTAGATCGCAAATGATGCATAAGCAATAAAACACAACTGACAATGCTCTGCGAAACAACAACGCCTTGAAGAATATAGGGGTACATTATGAAATTAAGCACACCTTCCATCGCCATATATATCATTTCCAGCGCATTGATTGTTCTAATCGTCTTGTCAAAATACTTCGGAATCGATGTGCCAGTGTTGTCAGTAATCGTTGCCGGGCATCCGTTTGAGGTAACGCTAGTAGCCTGGGCACTATTATTCGCCGGTGTTACATTCAAAATATAGTAGCATTGTAAGGTGCGTATCTCACTGCTTCTGCTCAATAGTCACTTCTGTGTTAGCAGTTAAGGTGCTGGTGGGGAGTATATTGCCGTGAAAATTGTATGATATGATGCATTGCCTGCATTTTCTGCAGTCTGCGTGATTTTTAAGTTTGGTGTAGCGAAGACGAAGCAAAACGAATTGTTTGCTTCGCAAAAACAGGATTGGAACTACGCGTGTCAGTTCATCCCCCCATCTCTTACTTTCGTCCAGCACGAACAGGTGAAACGCGTCAGGGGGGAGTGGTGAGTTTGGCCGTTCAGCGTTTTTTGAAAGTATGCGTCGTGTATGCTTGCATAGCGGCGCTGCTGAACACTTCGCTT
This sequence comes from Alphaproteobacteria bacterium, assembly GCA_037387425.1. GTDB lineage: Bacteria > Pseudomonadota > Alphaproteobacteria > Rhizobiales > Rhodomicrobiaceae > JARRLC01. The sequence goes on along the minus strand of JARRLC010000021.1, from coordinate 1,911 downwards.
CTAATATTCCCATCCGGCGCCGCCCCTACCCACGGTGCATCTGCGCTGCGAGAACCTGCCTCTTCCCAAACACCGGCGACTGAAAAACGCATCTCTTCTCCAACCATCACCATGGAGGAATGCAGAAATCTGAACGATCCTCAAGTCCGGCAACGCATACGTAATTTGACGCAGCGCGCGCTTGTTGGAGAATTGAAACGCATCGATTTCAAAAAACTGCTGGATAAACAATGGCTTGCTACTCATATGGATGAGCGTCTCGATATTGAGATCGATGATGCCGTCCGAGTGCTGCGCGCCGACACTAATATTCTTGAACGCGCCTACTCCAACATCAGCCAGGAAACGGCTCAAAAAATGGCCGTGGCTGTCGCCGAACGCACCTTTGCCTCAGAAAGCTTCAAAATCGGCTTGACTGATATCGCTGTTGGCGTTGGCAAAGAATTCGGCATGCGCATTGAAAACGCTGCAGGACGCGTCGCCGAACCGCTTATTGCATGTGTGCGCAGCGCCCTCCAAACCCGTTATGGCAGCGCAGTTGCCGAAGTTTTTACCAAAGAAACCGAGGATGACACCAAAGTTAGTTCCCAGGCTGGCAGCACGAAAATCAGCACGACCGATCTCGCGATCCACGGATCGGGTGCCATTACAGGTATCGTGTTGATTGTGAGCCGTCGGGTAATCGCACGGATGGCTATGAACCTCGGACGCCGCGTGGCGGGGGCTGTTGCCACGCGGCTTGCAGCAACGTTGGTTGGTTTGTTGGGACTGGCGTTACTCATTAACGATCTGATGGAGGCTTCTGAAGGCGTGTTTCCTATCATCGCTGACCGTATGAAGTCGGATGATGCCAAAAATCTCATCAAAGAAGAAATCGCCAAATCCATAGAGGCCGATCTGCGTAAACAAACCGGTCAGATCGCCGCCGAAACGGCTGATAGGATTTATTCGTTCTGGCTGGATTTCAAACAAAAATACGACGCGTTGCTGAGCCTTGCCGAAAAGAACCCGACGTTTGCCGCTTTCCTGAAAGAGCGCCGCATCGGTCAACTCGGCAGGTTGGGGCGGCTTGTCAGCTTGCTACGCAAACAGGAAGGTGAAGAAAACGTTGTTCGTCGTGTCAAAAACGGCTCTCTGGCTGAGGCGCTCTTCAACCTCAACGATACTGGCGTATCTCTGGCCGTTCATTTGAAGTCTCTCGACCAAGCATTGGCGTGGAATAAACTGGCAGGGCCCAAATTGGCAGAGGCTGTTAAATATGGTTTACCTCAGCACGTAAAACCAGACGAATTAACAAAATCACAACTTTCTGGTCTTTTAAGCTTCAACAATCGTAAAAAAGCGCTTCAGGTTGCGCAATTGAATACCTCTGCAAGAAAAGCTATTTTGTCTTTACCCCCTGATGATCTAAAGAATCTAACCCACAGGCTAACCGCAGACGAACTCGGAGCACTCGGTATTTATCTTTCTCGGCTGGAACATGCCTTAGCAGGTAAAGTTTTACGTATCGTCAACCGTAACCCGGATGTAATGCAAAGCCTTTCGCCGAAAGCAGTACAAAACGCCATTTTCTCTAGCCGCGATCAGTCTTCCGCTGTATCTATGCTGTTGCGCGATAATTCTGTTCTCAATTTTGGTCATATTTCAGGAGATTTTACCTCTATTCGTAAAGGTCAAGTGCATTATCGCATTTTTCTTGAACGGTATTGGGTCGGATTATTAGTCGTCTTGTTCTTGCTAATGCTGGTATTGCTGTGGTTGCGTCGTACTTTTAGCTCGCGGAAACGAACGGTTATTATCAGAACTACTGAGAAGCGCTGCTAATGTTGCACCCTAAACATATGGTTCCAAGCGACAAGGTGCGCGTGCTTTGAAAAAGCGCTAAACAAATAAGAAGTTACCTTGGATCAC
>JARRLC010000020.1:0-25046 GCA_037387425.1 Alphaproteobacteria bacterium | reverse complement strand
GTGTTTTCCGGGCTTCCGCATGGCACGGCGCAAGACCTCATATTGAACCTGCCGCGCTCGCTGAAAATCATTGATATGTCCGCTGATTTCCGCCTGCGCGACACCGCCACCTACACCAAATGGTACGGGCGCGATCATATCGCTGGCGATCTGTTGGCTGAGGCGGTCTACGGCCTGACGGAGCATTACGGGGAGCATATCGCAGGCGCGCGAGTGGTGGCCGGTCCAGGGTGCTACCCGACTGCTTCGCTCATGGCGCTGTTGCCGCTGGTGAAGGGTGGTTTGATTGACGCAGGCGATATCATCATTGATGCGAAGTCCGGGGTAACGGGGGCAGGGCGCAGCTTGAAGCAGAACCTGCTGGCCGCGGAGGTGGGGGAAGGCTTGTCGCCATACGGCGTCGCCAAGCATCGCCACGCCCCCGAGATTGAGCAGGAAATCGGCAAGGCGGCGGGGCGCGAGGTGATTGTGAATTTCACGCCGCATCTGATCCCTATGAGCCGGGGCGAATTGGTGACCTGCTATGTGCGGCTTGAGGGAAGCGCCACAGCCAACTCTTTGCGCGACGCACTGACGGCGGCCTATGAGGCAAAACCCTTCGTCCACATCGCGCCTGAGGGCGTTATTCCGGCCACACAGATGGTTCGCGGCTCGAATTTCTGTCTGATTGGTGTCTTTGCTGATCGCGTGCCTGGGCGCGCTATTGTCATTGCCGCCATCGACAATCTGGTAAAGGGCTCGGCGGGGCAGGCTATCCAGAATTTCAATCTGATGTTCGGGCTGCCTGAAACGGCGGGATTACAACAACTGCCGCTTTTCCCGTGATATAAAAAGAAAAGCGGCTCTGTCCACTTGGGCGGAGCCGCTTTGTTTTTTACGCTGCTTTGCGCGTTACTGTGCTGCGGAAAACTTCTCTTCCACATATTCCCAGTTGATCAGGTTGTCGAACCAGGCTTCCAGATATTTCGCGCGTGCGTTGCGGAAGTCGATGTAATAGGCGTGCTCCCACACATCGCAGGTCAGGAGCGGCTTAGCGCCGTGCACCAGCGGATTTTCACCGTTCGGCGTCTTGGTGATCTCAAGCTTGCCGTCCTTCATGGTCAGCCACGCCCAGCCGGAGCCGAACTGCGTCATAGCCGTCTGAATGAACGTCTCGCGGAATTTGTCGAATCCGCCCAGGTCGCTGTCGATTTTGGCCATCAGTGCGGCAGGCAGGCTGCGTCCGCCACCGTTCGGCTTCATCCCAAGCCAGAACTGCGAGTGATTGAAATGCTGAGCGGCGTTGTTGAAGAGAGGCACATTTTGGCCGAACGCACCGCTGATGACCTCTTCCAGGCTTTTGTCTTCAAGACCGGAACCTACAATCAGCTTGTTGGTGTTTTCCAGATAAGCGAAATGGTGCTTGTCGTGATGATATTCCAACGTTTCCGCCGACATGTAGGGCTTTAACGCATCATAAGCAAAAGGGAGTTCGGGAAGTTGAAAAGCCAATTGTGAGCTCCTTCTTCGATATGTGTTACCAAGAAAATCTGAGTCGCAGCGTAAACTTTACCGACGCGACGTGCAAGCATACAGAGCCGTGAATAGCAGCTTCGTGAAGTGCTGGCATATGTGCTGTAGGCGGACTACGATGCGCGAGGCATATTCGACATACCAAGTCTCGATGAGCTCAACTCATCGGGGCTTGGCAAAGCGAACCTTTATGGTGAGCGCTCAGGGTAAACCTTCGCGACTGCGCGCCCGAGCTGGTGCGAGGGAAAAAGCGTAAAGCAAACGATGTCCAGGCGGGAGCTGTTGCCTCTCAGACGGTGGAGCGAGGCAATGCAAATCACGCGAAGCTTTGGCGGCGCATCGGGTTTGTGATGCTGGCGATGCTCGTGTATCGGCTGGGCGGCAATATTCCGCTTCCTGGTATCGATCTTGTCGCGGTTGCTCAGTATTTCAAGAGTGTAGATTCTCACCACTTGACGATTTTCGCGGTGGGAATAGGGCCATATATCTCCGCGTCGATTCTTGTGCAGGTGTTCATCTGGGTGGCGCGTATGACGCCGAAGCTGGTGGAGGTAGAAGGGCGCAGGCGCATCAACACTTATATTCGCAGGCTGACCGTTATTCTCTCACTGCTTCAGGGCTATGGGATAGCCAAGTCATTGATAGCAGTGGATAGTAACTGGAGCTCACCGCTGGTGCATGTTTCCGAGCCGTTGTTCATCATTTCTACGATGCTAACTCTAACGGCAGGCACCATGTTTCTGATGTGGCTCGCCGATGAAATCACCAAGCGCGGCTTTGGCGATGGTGTGATGTAGTTTTTGCAGCCAACGCACTGATGGTGTTTGTAGAAAATGCGCGTCTTAACATCCCGGTGCGGTTCCCTGGGAAAAAGAGCGCAGACGGTGCTGCGCAGGAAGAGCAATTGCCGCTACGGCTCAATCATCCGTCCACCATTTATCCGCCGAATTTGGCGTCATCGCTCCTCCTGTTGCCTATCACCATATTCAACTTTACCTATAGTGGCGATGCGTTGAGTTGGTGGGCCGAGTTGGCTTCATCTCTTGGTAATGGGCACCCGCTGTACATGATCTTGTACGCGGTTCTGATCGCGCTCCTGACATTTGGCTTTCTGCCGAACATGGGCACAGCTCAGGCCAAAGCGGGTAATCTGGCCAGACGAGGGGGCGAAATTCCCGGCGTTCCGGCTGGCGCTGCAACGGCGGCCTATATTCGTCAAAAGCTGATATGGGCGAGTGCGCCGGTGCCGTTTTATATGGCGGCAATTTGCTTAGCTCCGCAGGTGCTGGCTGTTTCGAGCCCCATTCAGGTCGCTATCAATGGCTTAGCTGTTTTTATCGTCGTTTTCGCATTGAACGATGTTATTCGCGGGCTTAGACGTCGATGAACGGCTCCACAATATCAGATTCTACAACATAACAGTTCGATGTTACAAAATAGCATTTGATGGCGTTATCGCTTGGCAACGATGGTATGTTTCCGTTATGTTCCTGTGTGCAACTTTAAAACAGTGGGAACTTTTAACAGGTAAGTGCTTCAAACGCTAAATTTCCTTGCAGGCAGCGAAATATCTCCTTCAAATGCGCCGATAAGTAGATATGGTGTTGCGCGGTTGGACGGCTAATACACTGTCCATTCAAAGGTGGGCAGCCTGTCGGAATGGTTTCCGCCGGAGAGCCAGCGTTTAACACCCGAGTTCAGAGCCGGCATCCGGCGCTTGTATCTGCTATTGGAATGAAGAAAAGGGACAACCATGAATAAGACGGATTTGGTCGCCGCAGTGGCTGAAGAAACGCAGATCACGAAAGATAAAGCGGCGGTGGCGGTTGAGGCTGTGATCAAGCACATTCAGGAAGCGCTTGTGGAAGGCGACGAAGTGCGTTTGCCTGGCTTCGGCAATTTCAAGGTCGCAGACCGTAAGGCTACGACCGCGCGCAATCCGCGCACTGGCGAAACTGTGGATGTGCCTGCAAGCCGGGTGGCGAAATTCTCGCCGGCAAAAGGATTGAAAGAAGCACTCAACGATTAATTCGATCGTTGCGCTAAATGCTTTTGACGCCGGGAGCTTTCCCGGCGTTTCCTTTTGCGCGTTTATTAAGCGCCAACAATAGCGCTGTTGTATGAAGTAGACGCATATTGCAGTGTGTATTGCGGTGCAACACTTGACACGGATGGCAAGCCGTTAGTAAATGGCTGCATCCTTAAGAATGGGGCCATAGCTCAGTTGGGAGAGCGCAGCAATCGCACTGCTGAGGTCGTCGGTTCGATTCCGACTGGCTCCACCATTCTCGCAAACGCGATGCCGCCTGCCTCCATCGCGCAGGTTCCGGTTCGAGGATACTCCCCTCACCTCCATCATCGGCTTACTTGTCTAGAATCTGTTGTCGTTCATCTCAAGGGGGACGAATGGGCAGCGATGTGCGCAGATTTTCTCAGGCTGCCAGCCGCTTTGTGATAGGCGGCGCGCGAAGGACACGCGGGGAGAGGAAATTGAGGAGGCAACGCGCATAACGCGCCGCCTCCCCATACGCATTAATATCTGTACAGGTCTGGCTTGAACGGACCTTCCAAGCTCAGCTCCAGATATTCCGCCTGCTTTTGCGTCATCTTGGTGAGCTTCACGCCCAGCTTGTCGAGATGTAAGGCAGCCACCTTCTCATCCAGATGTTTCGGCAGCGTGTAGACCTTGTTTTCGTACTTGCCAGGGTTACACCACAGCTCCATCTGCGCCAGCACCTGGTTGGTGAACGAAGCGCTCATCACGAAGCTCGGGTGGCCGGTGGCGTTACCCAGGTTGACCAGACGGCCTTCGGACAAGAGAAGCAACCGTGTCTTATCCGGAAACTCGATCATGTCCACTTGCGGCTTGATGTTGGTCCACTTGTAGTTGCGCAGGCCAGCTACCTCGATTTCGTTGTCGAAGTGGCCGATGTTGCACACGATGGCCATGTCTTTCATGGCGCGCATATGATCGGCCGTGATGACATCCAGGTTGCCAGTGGCGGTGACGAAAACATCAGCTTTGGAGATGACATCTTCCAGCGTCACCACTTCAAAGCCGTCCATGGCGGCCTGAAGCGCGCAGATCGGATCGATTTCGGTAACCGCCACGCGAGCGCCAGCGCCAGCCAAGGACTGAGCCGAACCTTTACCCACGTCGCCATAACCGCAGACCACGGCGAGCTTGCCAGCCATCATCACGTCGGTACCACGACGGATGCCGTCCACCAGACTTTCACGGCAGCCATATTTGTTATCGAACTTTGACTTGGTGACGCTGTTGTTCACGTCAATCGCCGGGAACGACAGAGTTTTCGCTTTTTCCATCTGGTAAAGACGATGCACACCTGTGGTGGTTTCTTCCGAAACGCCACGAATATTGGCTTTGATCTTGGAATACCAGCCGGGGCTCGTTTCCAGGCGCTTCTTAATGCAATTGAAAAGCGCTGTTTCTTCTTCGTTTTTCGGCTCAGCCAGGAGGCCTGGATTGGTTTCAGCAGCCGCGCCCAGATTGATAAGCAGTGTAGCGTCGCCGCCGTCATCCAGGATCATGTTAGCGGTTTCGCCGTTCGGCCATTCAAAAATGCGGTGGGCATAATCCCAGTATTCTTCAAGCGTTTCGCCCTTCACAGCGAAAACTGGCGTGCCGCGCACGGCAATAGCGGCTGCGGCATGGTCCTGCGTGGAAAAAATATTGCACGACGCCCAACGCACTTCAGCGCCCAGCTCTTGCAGCGTTTCGATAAGCGCCGCCGTCTGGATGGTCATGTGCAGGCTGCCTGCAATGCGCGCGCCTTTCAACGGCTTTTGCGGGCCGTATTCGCGCCGGGCAGCCATAAGGCCAGGCATTTCCACCTCGGCGATGTCAAGTTCCTTGCGGCCCCATTCGGCCAGTGAGATGTCTTTGACGATGTAGTCAGTCGTGGTCATACAGGTTCACCTTCTGTGGAAAGAGATTTTTCACCCTTGTCTATAAGCTGTGTAGTTGCAAAAATCAATAAGGATATAAAGATATCCTTATGTCTTTTTTACATATCTACCTGCTTCTCGCCCCTTCTTACTCCCAACAGATTGAGCGCTATGCGTTAATTGCAAACGATGATCTTCTGCACTCGCATGCTCTGAAAACCACAATATGCGGACAATCTTTTCATATGCATGCCTGCGTTGGCGCAAGGGCTTGACAGCTCAGCTTTACGGCCATCAATGCCATGTAAATGACAGACGGAAATGACCAGGGCATAATCGGAGGCAGCGTGTGGAACAATATATAATAGCGGGGTTCCTTGGCGTAATTGAAGGGCTGGCAGAGTTTCTGCCGATTTCATCGACGGGCCACTTAATATTGTTTGTGGACCTGTTGAACTTCAAAGCGCCAAAGGGCCGAACGTTTGAGGTGATGATCCAGCTTGGGCCTATTCTGGCGCTGGTAGTTCTCTACTTCCCCAAACTGTGGGCCACGCTAGTCGGTCTTCCGAGCGAGAAACAGGCGCAGCGTTTTGCGCTATTGATAACGGTCGCGTTTTTGCCTGCCATGGTTTTGGGGGCGATTTTCGGTAGTATGATCAAGGCTCAGTTGTTTTATCCCACCGTCGTGGCCTCGTCGCTGATTGTGGGCGGCGTGATCATGCTGGTGGTGGAACAGCTCAGCAAACGCATTCTCTATAATGGCGTTGACGATGTGCCATTGCAGACGGGCTTCTGGGTTGGGGTGGCACAGTGTGTGGCCATGATTCCTGGGGTGTCGCGATCGGGGGCAACGATTGTTGGCGGCTTGCTGCTCGGACTGGAACGGCGCACCGCCGCTGAATTTTCATTCTTTCTGGCGATCCCGACAATGTCAGGCGCGTTTGTGTACGACCTTTTCAAACACTGGAACGAATTCAAATATGATGATGTCGGCTTGATCGCCACAGGCTTCATTATGGCTTTCATTTCCGGACTTCTGGTGGTGAGGCCGTTTCTTGCCGTTGTTAGCAAAATCGGCTTTGCGCCGTTTGCGTTTTACCGGGTGGCGCTGGGCGTGTTCGTGCTCGGACTGATATATTTGTGAATAAAATGAGAGGGCGCAGGAGCGCCCTTTCTCTGCTGACCTACGCGAACATTAGCTTAAAGGAATTCTACGCTTCGGCCTTTTCGAGGATAGCGCACACACCCATACCGCCTGCCGTACACACCGAAATCAACCCGCGTTTGCCGTTGTTGCCTTGGCTCAAAAGCTTGGCCAGCGTGGCAGCAATACGCGCGCCGGTTGCTGCGAACGGATGCCCGAACGCAATGCTCGATCCCTTGATGTTGAGCTTGGTGCGGTCGATGCTGCCCAGAGGTTCGTCGCGCCCCAGCACATTGCGGCAGTATTCCGGAGATTCCCAGGCTTTCAGCGTGCACAGCACCTGCGCGGCGAATGCCTCGTGGATCTCGTAGAGGTCGAAATCTTGCAAAGTGAGGCCCGCTTGATCGAGCATCTTTGCCACGGCGATGGTCGGCGCCATTAATAGCCCCTGGCCACCCACGAAGTCGATAGCTGCATGTCCGCCGTGGGTGAGATAGGCTTGCGGCTTCAATCCGTGGCGCTCGGCCCAGTCTTCCGAGGCGATAAGCATGGCGGATGCGCCATCGGTCAGCGGCGTGGAGTTGCCCGCCGTCAGGCTGCCGCGCGACGATTTCTCGAACGCCATTCTCAGCTCCGCCAGTTTGCTAAGCTCGACATCTGGGCGCAGATTGTTATCGCGGAAAACGCCCGAGCACGGAACCAGAAGGTCGTCCAGGAAGCCTTCTTCATAGGCCGCCGCCGCGTGATGATGGCTTTCAAAAGCCAGTAAATCTTGCGAGGCCCGGTCGATATGAAATTCCTGCGCCATAAGCTCGGTGTGCTGGCCCATGGAAAGGCCGGTGCGCGGTTCGGTAACGCTCAGCGATTTGGGAACCAGTTCGGCGGGGGAAAATCCTTTCGTAAAGGCTTTGACTTTGGCGCCGAAAGAGCGCGCCCGCGATACGCTGAGCAGACGTAGCGCGAGCTTGCGTTGCAACGCGATAGGGGCGTCAGAAACGGTATCCGATCCGCAGGCGATGGCGCATTCTATCTGACCAGTGGCGATTTTCGCAGCGCTGCCCAGCGCGGCTTGCAGGCTGGTTCCACAGGCTTGCGATAGCGTGATGCCCGGCGTGCGCGGCGACAGCTTCGTGCCAAGTACCGCTTCACGCGTGAGATTGAAGTCTTTCGAGTGCGTGACGACTGCGCCGCCCGTGACCTCGTCGATGATCTCGCCTTGCAGCCGGAATTTCTCGACAAGGCCGTTCAGAGCGGTTGTCATCAAGTCGAGATTGGTGAGGTCGGCATAGCCCGTAAACGATCGGCAGAAGGGTGTGCGCACACCGCCGATAACGGCCACACGGCGGGGTTTTTGCAGTCCTACCATGGTGTCGTCTCCCTTATTCCGCCACTGTCGCTGCGCTCTCGCCCATATCTTCGGGCGAGTTTTGCGAGGATGTTGTTTTGTTGTTCAGCGAAGCGCGGTAGTGCAGCGGTCCGCCCCGGAACGGCGCAAAGCCTGTGCCGAAGATTACGCCAGCGTCCACATGGTCGGCATCGGCGACGACGCCATCAGCGAGCGCTTTTTCGCAGGCGTCAATGAGCGGGACGATCAGTTCGCGGCCAAGGGCTTCCAACTCGGACGCGCTCTGTTCTTCGCTAGGCGGATCGCTTTTAACAGCTACGTTTTTCTGCGCCTTGCCCTTTAGCCAAGTGTAGAAGCCCTGGTTGGATTTCTTGCCCAGCTTGTCTTCCTTAACCAGCTTTGCGAGCTTGGAATTTTCCGGCACTTCGTATCCGAGGATTTCCGCCACGTATTTGCAGATATCGAGGCCCACCGCATCGGCGAGTTCTATGGGGCCCATCGGCATGCCGAATTTCTCCGCCGCGGCGTCGATTTTCGCTGGGTCTTCGCCTGCGTCCAGGCGTTTGATAGCGCCGAACAGATAAGGCGAGAGCACCGCGTTGACCAGGAAGCCAGGCGTGTCCTTTGTGATGAGCGGGAATTTCCCGATGGCAGTCACGAATGCGCAGCCGCGCCGGACCTCGTCTTCCCGGCTTTTCTCGCCGCGCACCACTTCCACCAGCGGCATTTGCGGTACCGGATTGAAAAAATGCAGCCCGATCAGACGCGTAGGGTCGTTCATCTCGGCCGCGATGTCATCAATACGCAGCGACGACGTGTTGGTGGCGAGAATGGCGCTCGGTCGCACCACAAGTTCCATGGATTTGAAAAGCTGCTGCTTGATCTCAAGCTTTTCGACAATGGCTTCAATCACCACATCGGCGCGGCGCAAAAAGTGCCCACTCGTATCAGGATGCAGGCGCGCTACGGCTTTGTTGACCTCAGCTTTACTGCGCAGCCGCTTTTTGAAGTGCTGCTTGGCGCGCCCGAGCGCTTTATCGATGGCTTTAGCCGAGGTATCCTGAATGCTCACCTCCATGCCCGATGCAACGCACACCGCCGCGATATCGCCGCCCATAGTGCCCGCCCCGATAATATGCGCCCGCAAAGGCTTCGCCACGTCTTTAGGCGCTTCGTTTTTCAAGAGTTCGGAGAGGTGGAATACCCGGCGAAGGTTTCGCGATGTGTCGCTGATCATCAGCGGGGCAAAGACTTGCGTTTCAGCCTCGGCCATGGCTTCACGGTTGCCACCGTGCTGTTCAAACAGCTCAATGAGCCGGAATGGCGCGGGGTAATGGTCTTCGCGTACTTTCGCAGCGGTAGCTTTGCGCATGCGCGACGCCAGCAAACTGCGGATGCCTGGCAGCGCTTGGGCGCGCTTCCACAGCGATGGTTTCTTGGTGCGGCGCCTATTGATAGCGGCCTTGCGGCAAGCCCAGCGTAATTCTTGACGTCCGGGCGCAAGCTGGTCCACCAGCCCCATGCCGCGCGCCGCGCCTGGACGAAGCATCCGTCCGGTCAGCATAGCCCCCATACCGGCGATGGCGCCTGCCAGTTTGGTCATGCGCACAGTGCCGTGCAAGCCGGGGATGATGCCGAGCTTCACTTCCGGCAGGCCGATGCGCGTGGCGTCGTCGCGCGTGGCGATGCGATAGTGGCAGGCCATAGCGAATTCCAGTCCGCCGCCAAGGCAGTAACCGTGAATGCCGCAAATCACCGGAATGGGCAGACGCTCAAGCCGGTCGAAAATGCCGGTCATTTTCTGCACCACGTCTTTGACCGCTTTTTCGCTGGTGAGCGCTTCGAATTCGCGGATATCGGCGCCGACGATAAATGTTTTCTCCTTGCCGGACAGGAAGATAAGCGCGCGCACTTCGCCTTTCTTGGCGGCCTCTTCGGTGGTGGCGACGATCTTCTCTAATTCAAGGCCGGTTTCAGTGCTGAAAGTGTTGGTGCTCGCGCCTTCCTGGTCGAAGATCGCCCAGGCGATGTTGTCGAAGTCGATTGAAAACTGCCAGTGCTTCAAATCAGGCAACGTTTTCGTCATCGCCGTTCTCCTCATTCGCCTGTTGGGTGCCAGGATTGTTTGTATTGCCTTCAGGATTGGCCGCCGTAATTTTATCGGCAGGGGCTTCTGTTTGGGGTGGTTCGGCGGGAGTGTCCGACTGGGGCTGTGCTTTGGGTGTTTCCGCCTCTTGCACCGCGCTGACAGGGGAGGGCGCTACCGCCAGTGCTGCCACTGGTTGGCTGGCAGGAGCTTCCACCGCACGCGAATTGTGACCAATGGGGCTGTCATTGACGCATGCGCCAATGCCGGTAACTTCGGCCACATCGAAATGATCGACCGCCACCACCTTGGAGACCAGCGCTTCGCGTTCGCGCAAGCCTGTGGCTTCTTCTTCGGAGATGATCCCAGCGCTGACGGCCTCGCCGATGAAGTCTAGCCCCAAGAAACGGCGTATTTTATCTTCGCGTACTGCGCGTTCCAGTTTGGCGGCAGCTTCGTTGGTTTCCATCACCTTGGCGAGCGCAGCCTCCAGCACGCCGGTGGCGTCTTGCTCGTTGTGATTGATGTAGATATCGCGGGTCAGCGCGTCGCGGATGGCTCCGGGCTCTAGCATAGTGCGTACGATGGTTTTTGCAGCAGCGTCTTTCGCCGGGCGGGCCCGGTTGCCGAACGGAAAGACGAGTATGCGCAAACCAAAGCCCACAAGCGAATTGGGGAAGTTGTGCAAAACGGCGTCAAGCGCGGCGTAGAAGCGGGAAAGCGCGTTTTTAGCGCAGTAATTCAGCACGGCCAAGTCGCGCGGCTGTTCGCCGTCGTCTTCAAAGCGCTTGAGCATGCAGCTCAGCATGTACATTTCTGCGAGCGCATCGGCCAGGCGTCCGGTGATGTGCTGCTTGGTTTTCAGGCCGCCCCCCAGGAGCGCGACTGTCACGTCTGTGACGAGAGCGAAATTGCGGCTGGCGCGCCATAGCTGCTTGTAGAGAAAACCGGTATGGCGGGTGCTGGGCGCGTGGCCGAACAGACCGAAAGTAACGTTGTGGAAGAACGCCCCCGCCATGTTGGCGAGTGAGAAGCCTACATGCCCTTCAAACGCTTCTTCAAAGGCTTGAAAGCCTTCTTCATGGTTCTCACTTTGAAGGGCCTGTACTTCCTTGTAAAGCCATGGATGGCTACGCAGCGCGCCTTGAGCGATCACCATCAGCGAGCGCGTGAGGATGTTCGCGCCTTCCACTGTGATGGACACGGGAATGGCTTGATACGCCGCTTGCAGATAGTTCGACGGCCCATCGCAGATGCCCTTGCCGCCGTGGATGTCCATGGCGTCGTTGACGGCGAGCCGTCCCCATTCGGTGCATTTGTATTTCATGATGGCCGAGATGACGGCGGGTTTATCTCCGGCCGTAACCATCGCCGCCGTAACAGCGCGCGCCGATTCCAAGAGATATGCAGCCTCGATAATACGCGCGAGCGGGGCTTCAATGCCTTCCATGCGGCCAATGGGAATATGAAATTGCGAACGGATACGCGCATAGGCCGTTGACGTGCGCAGCATGGTTTTGGCGGCGGCGGTCGCCGAAGCTGGCAACGAAATGGCGCGTCCAGCGGCGAGGCAGCTCATCAGCATGCGCCAGCCTTGTCCGGCGCGGTCAGGACCGCCCACGATCCACTCTGCGGGGATGAACACATCTTCGCCCCATGTCGGCCCGTTGGGGAACGCGTTACCGCACGGCAAATGCCGCCGGTCTCCGATTCGCACGCCCGGATGATTAGTGGGAATAAGCGCAACGGTAATGCCAAGCTTTTCCCCCTTGCCGAGCAGGTTTTCCGGGTCGAAAAGCTGGAATGCGAGGCCAAGAATGGTGGCGTTGGTGGACAGCGTGATATAGCGTTTGTCCCAGCTCAAGCGAATACCGATGACCTCTTCGCCGTTGTGATGGCCTTTGCACACCACGCCGATATCGCGCATGGAGACAGCGTCAGACCCGGCATATGGACCGGTCAGAGCGAAACATGGGATTTCGTCGCCACGCGCCAAGCCGGGAAGATAGCGCTCTTGTTGCTCATCGGTGCCGAATTTTTCGATCAATTCGCCGGGCCCGAGCGAGTTCGGCACCATGACGATGACGGCCACATCCGGCGAGCGCGACGCAATTTTGCCGATGATGAGCGATTGTGCCTGCGCAGAAAATCCAAGCCCGCCATATTCCTTGGAAATCAGCATGCCGAGAAAGCCCTTGGCCTTTACGAAATCCCAGATTTCCTGTGGGATATCGCGGCCACGCGCCCGGATTTGCCAATCATCGGCCATGCGGCAGAGTTCTTCTGTGGGGCCATCCAGAAAATTGCGCTCGTCTTCGGTGAGTTCCATGCCGCGCAATGTGCGCAGACGGTTCCAGTTCGGTTCGCCTGAAAACAACTCAGCGTCGAAGCCGACCGTCCCCGCTTCCAGCGCCTCGCGCTCGGTGGCTGAGACCGGCGGCATGATTTTCTTCATGAAATTGTATACGGGCGTGGTGATAATCTGGCGACGGAATGGCCGATGCGCAAGCACGCCAAGCACGATGGTGGGAAGCCAGCCCAGCAATTTGGTGAAACTGATGCCACCCATTGGGCCGAACGCATAGCCAGTCTGGATAACCAGCGTGGCGGCGCCAACAAAGACGGCCCATGACCACAGCGGCACCCGCCATAGCGCTAAGGCTATTACAGCGCCCAAACATATGAGAACAAAAAGCAATGCTTCCATGGCCGTGCTTCTCCATAATTCATTGCTAAAATAGGAACTTCTCGAATCATGTTGAGGTTGACTGTGCTGGAACAATGCGTCAAGCGGTCTTCCCCGGGAAATTCGAAGCCAATGTCATTTGTTACGGAAGGCAGACACTATCACGTCCCGCTTTAAGGTGCGATACGCTTGACAGAAAAGTGTTGCGCTAAACGAAGCGCTCAAGCCTGCGTAGGCTAATCAAGGAATGTCGCCGTTCCGCCTGTGATGGTGGTGATGATGCCGTGCACATTCTCACAGCTATTTCCACGCCAGGCGACGATTTGGTCAGGGCGGATGAGTGCGAAGTCAGCTTCATAGATGTAGCGAAGTTCTGGGAACGGCAGGTCTAAAATCTTCAAATCGAGACGAGCCGCTTTTGCCGCGCGGATGAGCGGGATCGCTTCGGAAGGGCGTTCGCCACAACGTAGAAGCGTCCATTCCGGACCAAATTCGTCGTACAGCGAGCCTTCCGGCCCAAGCCAGAAATGCGGCGCCCGTCCGCCGGGACAGGCCGAAGGAATGTAGACATTGGGAACATCAGGCGGTGGAACCGTACCGTCGGGGCAGATGATCGGCGAATCATCGTAGCGGTAGCCGAACGTTACGCCGGGAATGTCGAATTCCTGCCGTGCCTGACGGTTATAATAATCGCCAATTTTTTTGCGCGTGGCGGCGCCTTCCTCGGTGTCGGTTTCGAGTTCGGGCGGAGCGGGGGTGTTACCCAGCGCATCGGCGAATTGGCGGGCGTAGTTGCCGTTGCGCTCCGCAATGGGACGGCGCTCATTTTCGTATGTGGACAGCAGGCTTTCCGGCGCGCGGCCACGAATCACGGTCGCTAGTTTCCAGCCCAGATTGACCGCGTCTTCAATGCCGGTGTTGTAGCCCATTCCGCCCGTCGGCGTGAACGAATGCGCCGAATCGCCTGCCAGAAACGCCCGTCCGCGATGCATACGCTTCGCCAACAGGGTGCGCCCGGTTTCCCAGGCTCCAAATGACAGAATTTCGGCGTTAATTGGCTTACCGACAGCGGCCTGGAACATGCTGAGAGCATCAGCTTTGGTGATCTTCGTTTCGTCTTCGTGGTCTTGAAGCTGGGTATTCAGTTCGAATTCGCCGGTGCCGTTCACCGCGATCATATATGCGCGCCGGTCTTGGTTGATGGTGACATACATCCACGCGTTATCGTGCGGGCAAACGTTATAAAATTGCGGCGAATTGAGATGGATAGAGAGCATCCGCCCGCCCATGAAATAGCGTTCAGCGGTTGCTTCGCCGACATATTCGATGCCGAGGCTCCGGCGGACCAGGCTATTCAAGCCGTCTGTACCCACTAAATACTGGGCGCGAATGGGTTTGCGCTCGCCACTACGGACATCCTGGATCTGAGCGGTGATAGCGTCGCCTCCATCCGAGAAGCTAACCAGCTCATGGTTGAAGTGAATGGAGTTGGACGGGTATTTAAGCGCATGATCCAGAAGCACCTTTTCTACCCACATTTGCGAAATGCGGTGAGGCAGTTCCGCAGCGCTCCATGAGCCGGACAACATCTTCCGGGTGACCTTGCTGGATTCACCAGACGCAGGAAGCGGAAAGCGCGCAAGTTCGTACCCGGTAAACCGTGTGAAATAGGCGACGTCGGTGTGATAATCGGCTGGTAGCCCTAGCGAGCGAATTTCCTTGGCGAAGCCGAGCCGACGGTAATGTTCCATGGTGCGCGCCTGGGTGGCGGACGCCTGAGCATTTGAAGTTGTGGATGGCGAATCGTCGATGAGCACAGTCGAGATTCCCCGGCTGCCAAGTTCGTTGGCGAGCATTAGACCACAAGGGCCGCCGCCGCAGATGATTACTGAGCACTCATTCGGGATCATGGTAGCCTTATCCTTCATGCGTTTTGCACTATGGCGAATAAAGCTAAACAAAATCCGCATACGATAAGATGTTTTGAAGATATATTGCAAAATTAATTTGCAATGAACATGTGTTTTATTTTGGCGCGTCCGGTGGCGGCGTTTTGCCGTGTTTTTTTGCCGTCTGTGGGCAAAGGTGATGGCTTTACAAAATGGCGTGTATCGGGTAGTTGTTACTGTTATTGTATAACATACCGCGAGGGTGCGATGTCACATGCACATTCACTCCAGGGCGCCAATCGCCTCATTCTTGAAACACTGCGTCAAAGCAATAAGCCGCTAGGGGCTTATGATTTACTTTCAGCGCTTGGTGCGCATGGTGTGAAAAACCCGCCAACCGTTTACCGCGCATTAAAGCGGTTGGTTACATTAGGGTTGGCTCATCGTGTTGCGTCGTTGAATGCGTATGTGGCTTGCCGACGCGAACACAAAAACCATGTGGTTGGTTTTGTTGTTTGCCGTAATTGCAAGCATGTCGAAGCGTTTGACGACGCCTCTCTCGACGCGGTTATCCAAAAACTTGGCAATCAGCGGCATTTCCAGACCGAGCAGCGAGTTGTCGAACTGGTCGGTATTTGTCAGGAATGCGCTGAAATCAATGAGAACGACGAATCCGGCGGGGAGGCTGGAACATGTTCTATATGAGCGTAACGCGACGCATCGGTATCGCTGCGGCAATTATCGCTTTTATGTGGGGGGTCAGTCTATGCGCCATGCTCTGAAGACCGCTCCAAAAGTGGTGGACGGGTCCGAAGCCGGGCAGCCGGTGCACCCCGATTTTCAGCACGCGCAGGTCAAATCGCTGCTGACGGAAGCCACAATGCGCGCCGAACGCGTTGAAGCCGTGCAGTTTGAAAATCTCACACTCAGCTATGACCGTAAGCCAGCGGTGCATCACCTGAGCGGCGCGTTCGAGGCCGGATCACTCACCGCCATAACAGGGCCTAATGGCGCGGGGAAAAGCACGCTTCTAAAGGCGATATCTGGCATTCTCTACCCGGATGAAGGACATATCCACTTCGCCGGAAACGTGCAGCCAGTCGGCTATCTACCGCAAACCGCTGAAATACAACGTGATATCCCCATGACGGCGCTGGAGCTGGTCGCTAGCGGTTTTTGGTATGGTAGCGGCTCCTTTGGCGGCATTAGCGCGAAGATGCGCGGCGAAGCTCAGAAAGCGCTTGCTTCTGTAGGGCTGGCGGGGTTTGAAACTTGCGATTTGCTTAGCCTTTCAGTCGGACAGTTCCAGCGGCTTTTATTTGCGCGGCTTGCGGTGCAGAACGCACAGCTCATCTTGCTTGATGAACCGTTTGCTGCGGTGGATGCGCAGACGACAGAACGTCTGCTCGAACTCATCCATGTGTGGCACGCCGAGGGACGCACCATAATTTGCGTGCTGCACGACCTGGAGATGATCGCCCGGGAATTTCCGCAATGTCTACTTATGGCTCGCGAGCGTATCGCCTGGGGCGCATCTGAAGAAGTGCTGCGGCCTGAAAATCTTGCCACCGCAGGTCATTTTCATGCGGCCTGGACTGGGCATGTGGAGGTTTGCGAGCAATGATCGAAACGCTCCTTGCTACATTGACAGATTATTTCGTTACGCCATTTTCCGACTATGGTTTCATGCGCCGGGCGCTAGCTGCATGTTTGGCGATTTCCGCCAGCGCGGCGCCTTTGGGGCTGTTCCTGATGATGCGGCGCATGACGCTCATGGGCGACGCCATGTCACATGCCATTTTGCCGGGGGTATCGCTGGCGTTCGTGGTGGCGGGCGTGTCGCTGTGGCACATGACGTTTGGTGGGCTCATCGCAGGGCTTTTGATTGCGATGATAGCGGGGGCCATCAGCCGTTACACGCCGCTAAAAGAAGACGCCAGCTTCACCGGCATTTACATCATCGCGCTGGCGCTAGGTGTGATGATGATTACCGCGCGTGGCAGCGCTATCGATTTGATGCATATGCTGTTTGGTAATGTGCTGGCGGTGGACGCGCCTTCGCTTTTTCTCATCACGGGCGTTGCCAGCATCTCTGTGATGACGCTGGCGGTCATTTATCGCGGGTTGGTGATGGAGTGCTGCGACCCGGTTTTCCTCATGTCCGTGAAGGGCAGAGGAGGGCTTTACCATCAGATTTTCCTGATGCTCGTGGTTTTGAACCTTGTCGCGGCGTTTCAGGTGCTTGGCACACTGATGGCGTTGGGACTGATGATCCTGCCCGCGATTTCCGCGCGTTTTTGGGTAGAGCGGTTGGATAGCATGCTGTGCTTAAGCGTGGTGTTGGCGATTGTCGCGTCGTGCATCGGGCTTTTGCTGTCTTATCACGTCAATGTGCCGTCGGGGCCATCTATCGTGTTGGTGGCGGGCGGCGTTTATGTCTTGTCGCTGATGATCGGACGCCAAGGCAGCATTCTCGCGCGATATTTCCCGCGCAAACATTACAACTTGAAGGAGACTACATGAGACAGTTGTTACGGTTCGCCGTAATCTGTGCGGCTCTGATTCTGCCTGCTGTTGCACATGCTGAGACGAAATTGAATGTCGTCACTAGCTTTTCTATTCTGGCTGACATGGCTCGACAGATTGGCGGGGAGCATGTCGCCGTTAAGTCGCTGATTGGGCCAGATGCCGACGCGCATACATTTTCGCCCGCGCCTGGCGACGTGAAGACATTGGGCAAAGCCAAGGTTTTCATCGTCAACGGACTGGAATTTGAAGGTTGGGCGAAGAAACTCGTCAAATCAGCAGGGTTCAAGGGCGAGATGGCGGTTGCCGCCAAAGGCGTTTCGCCGCTTAAACCGCCGCATGGTGGGCATGAGCATGAAGAACACGTCAAGGCGGAAGAGCATGACCATGAGCATGAAGAACACGCCAAGGCAGAAGAGCATGATCATGAGCACGGCCATCACCACACTGTCGATCCGCATGCGTGGCAGAGCGTCGCTAACGGCTTAATTTACGCCGCCAACATTCGTGACATGCTGGTGAAAGCTGATCCAGCCCACGCCGACGCCTACAAAACGAGCGCCGACCGCTATATGGCGGGGCTTCGCAAACTTGACGCCTGGGTAAAAGCCGAGATCGCCAAGGTGCCCGAGGCTAAGCGCAAGGTTATCACCGCGCACCATGCGTTCCAGTATTTCGGACATGCCTATGGTGTAGCGTTCATTGCGCCGGAAGGGGTTAGCTCTGAAGCAGCGCCGAGCGCAAAAGTCGTCGCGCATATCGTGGATCAGATCCGCCGCGAGCACATCACTGCGCTGTTCTTCGAAAATATCAGCGATCCGCGATTGATTGAGCAGCTCAAACGCGACGGCGGCGCGAGCATTGGCGGCACGCTATATTCCGATGCGGTTTCTGCGAAGGACGGCCCAGCGGCCAGCTATACCGCGATGATACGCCATAATGTGAACCAACTTGTGCCAGCGATGTTGGGCAATCCTGGTTCTTGAGGCTTGCGGAAAAAATAGCTTCATCTTTCCCACAAACGCTTAAGGCTTTCCAGCTTCCACCATGCGGGCGGCGCGCACCTTTGCCGCCCGTCCCACTGGTGCATAAAGCTGCTTTTGCGCTTCCACCATCAGCACGCCGGAAAATACAGGCCATGCGCGCGCGCCCACACGCTCCCACGCGGTGGCGGTCTTCAGTGCTGCGCGCCACCCGAGCGGCGGCATGAACAACGAGGGCGCCCAATTGGTCGGCGTGTAAAGGCACTCGCTAAGCAGGTGTTCGAGTTGCCCTTGACTGTAGGGATGTCCGTGGCCGAAGGGCGTCGTATCGAAGCGGGCCCACAATCCGCGCCGGTTTGGCACCACGATCAGCAGCCGCCCTTCCGGAACCAGCACGCGCCACAGCTCGCGTAGCATAATGTTCGGCGCGCAGCTCATTTCCAGACTATGCACTGCTAGCGCCTTATCCACTGAGGCATCGGCAAGCGGCAAATGTTTGTCATTGATGAGGAACGTTCGGGACGGCTCGCCTTCTGGCCAACGGATGACGCCTTGTTTCTCAGGCATGCCCAGTATGACGCGATATGCCTCGCCCAGGAAAGGCCGCAGGAAAGGCGCCGCGTATCCTGTACCCAGCACTGTTTGTCCTCGCGTGTTGCTCCATAGCTCACGGATGCGGGCTGTGAGCAGATGCCGCGCCATGGCGCCCAGAGGTTCCTGGTAAAAATGTTTCAGATCGAGGACATCAAGATACATGGACGATTGGGCGCTCCTTTCGCGTGCTCCTTCTCACGAATATTGGTTGAAAAAGCACGCCATGTTACCAAGTACCGCACATAGATTTACAAGGAAGGTGCGATGACAAAGCCGATTTTTCACCAGTTTATATGCGGCGAGGATAATTTCTGCGTACTTATCCACGATCCAGACAGCGGCATGACTGCGGCAGTCGATACGCCGGACGCAGAACCTATTGCCCGTGAGTTGCGCGCCAAAGGATGGACGCTCACGCATATTCTTACTACGCATCATCACTATGATCACACGGATGGTCACGAGGAATTGAAGGCGGAAACCGGCGCAACAATCATTGGTGCAGGCAACGATAGCGCGCGTATTCCTGGCCTTGATATGCCGGTAGCCGATGGCGAGCGGTTTACGCTCGGGCGGCACACGGTGGAGGTGCTTGAAACCCCGGGGCATACGCGGGGCGCGGTGTGTTACTGGCTGCCCGATGCAGGTGTCGTGTTCACGGGCGATACGTTGTTTTCGCTGGGCTGCGGGCGGTTGTTTGAAGGCGACGGCCAGATGATGTGGAACTCTTTGCAAAAGCTAATGGCGCTGCCGCCGGAAACGCAGATTTATTGCGGTCATGAATATACCGAGGCGAACGGACGGTTCGCGCTGGCCGTTGAGCCTGGGAACGCGGCTTTACAACAGCGTGTAGCCGAAGCGAAAGTCTTGCGTAGTGATGGAAAAGCCACAGTTCCCACCACGCTTGCGGCAGAAATGGCGCAAAATCCGTTTCTACGACCATCCAGCTCAGAAATTCAGGCAGCACTAGGCTTGTCTGGCCAACCGCTCGCCACAATTTTTACAGAGCTTAGGAGACGCAAAGACCATTTTTAGGCATTTGTGGCCCTAAACCCACATCGGTTGCGAACGTTCCACGGTTGTGGATAAGGCTTACAGTGTTCAACAGGACTTGCAGCGCGAAAATGATTGCCGTTTAATCGGCATGAAAGAGGGGAATAACGATTCGCACTGGCTGTCGGGTTAGCAGCAGGGCGATATAATTAAGGATAGTGTGCACCCTTACCGGGCGCGCAAGGCTTGGCGGAGCATTGCTGAACGGTTAAGAGGGCTAGAGTGGTGTGTACTGTCCCTGAATAAAAAATGCCGGTTTTCGGTCGCAACGGAATACCGGTCACAGCGGGGTATACCATAATGGTTCCGGGACACGCGGGTGTTTGGTTGTCCGCGCTCTTCATCGACTTTGACAATATCTATTTGTCTCTCAAAGGTCGAAATGAAGAGGCAGCGGGGCGTTTCGCCAGAAATCCAGCCTATTGGCTGGCTCAAATTGTATCGGGTGCGCTTGTCCGTTCGGATGAGCACATGCCCGCCGTGCGGCGTAAAATCGCGGTGGGGCGGTGCTACGGCAACCCGATTCCGCGACGTAGCGGCCGGGAAGGCGGCGGCGATCCCACATCATTCGCTTTTGTGCGCCATAATTTCATGCGTGCCGGGCTTGAAGTTGTGGATTGTCCGCACCTTACGTCGCAATTCAAGAACAGCTCCGATATCCGGATCGCTTGCGATGTGCGCGACTATTTGGACCATGCCACGCATTTCAACGAATTCATCATCCTTTCGGGAGACGCGGATTTTACGCCAGTGCTGCTCAGCCTGCGTTCGCACAACCGGCAAACGATCATTTACACCAACGATTATACTTCGCCTTATTACAAAGCGTTTTCAGACGGGCGCATCCGCGAGGAAGATCTTATCCGCTCTCTGATGCAGCCTGACGCTATGCTGACTGACGAGCACGCTGCGCACATGGCGCCACCGCTGGAACAACCCAGACACGCCGCTGCGCCCGCGTTGGAACAGCCCCGGCGCGCTGCGGCGCCGTCGCCAGCGCTCGAACATCAGCAGCAGGTTCCCAGCCTTGAAGCGCCCCGGCGCGAGGAAGCGTCAAGCCAGCTCACTGCCGCACAGCAAGCTGCCGCGCCCATTGCCGCCGCTGTGGCTGACGCCACCCGGAAACGCCGCAACGCCAGTGGTGTAGGCGATGCCGCCATCCAATCGCTGATCGACGATTTCAAGGTCATCGGTAGCGAAATCCTCGAACTCGTCATGGACGTGGTTGATAATTCTGAAAAGCCGGTGCCGCTCGCTTATTTGGCGGACCGGGCGCAAAAAGCGCTCGGGCACCCCAAGACCATCGGCACCAATTGGGCCGGTTCGGGCGGTTTCCTTAACTTCCTGCAACAAAACCTGCCGGGTGCGCTGCGCTTGTCCGACAAGCCGCCGCATTTCGTCTACAATCCGGCGAAGCACCGTTTGCGTGAAGATGTTCCGCTGCAAGAACCGCAGCCATTGCAGGCCGCAGACCGCTCAGCGCCCATCACAGCCGTGGCAGAGGCCGTTCCGGCGCAAAATCGCGATCAGGTTGGCGGAGGCGGTGGACGGCTGGCCGAGTTGCAGCGCTCCATCACGCGTATTTACGAAGCCTGCCAAGCGCCTCCATTGCCGCCGAGCGAATATCAGGTGCTGTTTGCGCTTATCGCCACCGAAGTGCGGGAAAATGGCTTCGCGCCTGATCGTTCAGCCGAGGCCGTGGTGAAACGCGCATCCGAATCAGGGCTGAAACTGGCCGCGAAAGACGTAGCCTTCGTTATCGAAGCTGTGGACGAAGTAGACCCCTGGCTGGAACATACGCGATCTCCCGCCGCTGTTGCGCGCGCCTATCGCGATTATGTACTCGCACGGTGCGCACAGGCCGGCGTCATGCTCTCCGAAGACGAACGCCAGCTCGTGCAAGTGTGGTTCGGCGCCAGCCAATGGAGCGGAAATTCAGCCCCCGTGGCGGATCAGCGCTCAGATGCTGGCGATGGCATGCACAGTCATGGGCATCACGGCGCGCAACCAGAGCGGAGTCTCCCAGCGCCCGGATCGCATAGCGATGCGCCAATGCCGGATTACGGCTATGAGGAATCAGAACGTGTGGCGAGTAACGCGCAAGGCCAGAATACCGGATTGCGCTATAGCTTTCTGAAACACGGGTAAGTGATTGTCCGGGTGAGTATTCTGGGAATATTAAGCAGGGCAAACGCATTTCAAATTTAAGCGAAGAGGTTGGCGAGGAACGCGTTGTTCCAGCCTGCCTGTTTGACTTTCCGGCGGGTTGAAATTTTGGATTTCCGGCTATTCAGGATGTTGAGCGCCACGCGCCGCAATAGCCGGGATGTTAGCTGGCGAGCCGCAACTGGCTGAAAGCCGGCTCCTTGAAGCGATAGAAACTGTCGCGAGAATAGCCCAGCATCGCTAATGCAGTTTAAGCGTCAGTATGCTTGCCGTTAAGGTGCGAGTTTTTTAGCTATACAGCAATTTGCCTGACAAGACGCTGACAATGCCCGTCAGCCAGATGTCAGTGCGACTATGTTAGCTTTGGGAACATAGCCGATATGCAGGTAAAAACCTCTATCAGGCGACAACCCAAGGAAGACGCCTAATGAAAAGACGACCATAACTAACATCCCTGCAATGACGCTATTGATTGGCGCTTCGTTTGCGGCGGTCGTCAGCAACGACCTTTTGTTCCCCGTACGCAAGTTTTGTTGAAGTGCCTCTCTGTGTGTTTGCAGTAATACTCAGAGACAGAATGCTATAAGTCTTGGAGCGTTCTTTGTGTTCTTACGTGCTCGCAACAATTATAAATAAACAACTATTGAGGGAAGACATGAAGGAGGAAGACAGCAAAAATATTTCATCGGCAACGGTTCCGGTGTGGGATGTTTGGGTTCGGTTGTTTCATTGGTCGCTAGTAGCGGCTTTCGCGGTAGCAGCCTATACAGGCTTTTTCGGCCGCAAAAATCAGATCGACTTCCACGTTATTGCGGGCGTTTCGGCGGCGGCTTTGGTGGCGTTCCGGCTGATCTGGGGCATGTGGGGTACCACATACGCACGCTTTTCCAGCTTTATCGCGTCGCCTGGCAAGACGCTCCGCCATGCGCGGCATATTATCGGATCGCGGGGGCATGTCACTATGGGGCATAACCCGCTGGGCGGATGGATGATCGTTGTGCTTTTGGCGCTTGTCGCGGCAGTCGCGATAACGGGCACTGTCACGCTTGGTGGCGTGGTCAAGGAAGGACCGCTGGCGCCATTCGTTTCGTTTGCAACCGGTTTGGGCGCACGAAAATTCCACTATTACCTAGCCCTTGTGCTGGCCGTGCTGGCGGGCCTGCATATTCTCGGCGCTATATTTGAGAGCCTGCGTATTCGCGAGAACCTTATGCGCGCGATGGTAACTGGCTGCAAACAGGCGCGTTCGGACGCCGAAACCGCCCCCAGCAGATCCGCGCGGCCTTTATTCGCATTGGGTGCTGCCGTGATTTTGGGAGCTATTACGATACCCGCCGTGGCGCACTTTTCGGCGCTGCCTGTGCCAGGCGTTCCCACCGAACCTATGGACGCCACTTATGCCAAGGAATGCGGCGCTTGCCATGTGCCGCATCACCCGACGGTCGCCCCCGCCGCCACGTGGAAGGCGATATTCGCCAACCTTCAAGATCATTTCGGCGAGAACGCGTCGCTGCCGCAGGGGCCTACGGATAAACTCAGGGCCTATGCGCTCGCCAATTCCTCGGAGAAATGGGATACGCGCGTGGCTCACGTTATGCGCAGACCAAGCAAAGAAATGCCTCTGCGGATTACCGATGCGCCTATCTGGAAGCGTATCCACGACCATTTCCCGGAAAGGTTGTTCAAATCCAAGGCTATCGGCGGAAAGTTGAACTGCACCA
This sequence comes from Alphaproteobacteria bacterium, assembly GCA_037387425.1. Classification (GTDB taxonomy): domain Bacteria; phylum Pseudomonadota; class Alphaproteobacteria; order Rhizobiales; family Rhodomicrobiaceae; genus JARRLC01. The sequence continues at coordinate 1,432 of JARRLC010000020.1, read as the reverse complement.
ATTGTCATCGCGATGCGGAAAACGGTATGTTTGCACCGCGTGAAATCTCCATCAAACACGAAAAAAAGGGAAAAAAGAAATGAAAGCATTGGTTCACGCCATTTCGCAGATTTTCATAGTTGTAGGCGTCGTAGCGGCAGCGCCCGCTGTTGCCGCCGAAATGTCTCCTCCCCAAAAAGCGATTTACGATCAATACGCAAGCGCTGCGAAAAGCGCAGATCCAGCGTTCGCGGGCTTTTCCGCCGAGCGTGGTAAGACGCTGTTCCAAAGCACACACACAGGCGGCAAGCCAGATACGCCTTCGTGCACAACGTGTCACACCAAAGACTTGACGAAAGCCGGCGAGACACGCGCAGGCAAGCCGATCGAGCCCATGGCCGTTTCGGTCAATCCCAAGCGCATCACCAACGCGGCGGATGTTGAAAAGTGGTTCACCCGCAATTGTTCGAGTGTTCTCGGCCGCGAATGCACGGTTGTCGAGAAAGGGGATGTGTTGACTTACTTGCTTAGCTTGTAGAGACTTATTGAATAATAAAACATTATTGAGAAAAACTGGAACTAAAATTGGAGGAAGCATGAGAAAAATACTTATATCAAGTGTATTGGGGATGGTTCTGTTAGCCGTTTCAGGGCTGACGGCTTATGCCGGAGAAGATGAGCGCATGCAGCCGGTTACGGACCCGGTTGTGATCAAGGAATGCGGCGCATGCCATATGGTTTATCAACCAGGTTTCCTGCCCGCTGCGTCGTGGACCAAGATCATGGCGGACTTGAAAAATCACTTCGGTGAGAACGCGGTGCTTGATCCGGCTATCGCCAAACCTATCGAGGCGTATTTGACTGCTAACGCAGCCAGAAACAGCAGAAGAATGCGGGCCGCATCTGGAAACGAGCCGCCGCTTCGTATCAGCGAAACCGCGTGGTTCAAGCGGAAACACAACAAACGAGGGCGCTCGTCACCTGAGAACCTGAAACGGCACAACGCCAAAACGATAGCCCAATGCAAGGCGTGCCATCGCGACGCCGACAAAGGCTACTACGAAGACGATTAAACACTTGCGCGAGTTTCTAAGGGCAGCCTTTCCGGCAGGCAGGGCTGTCCCTTCGCGTTTGCGCAAATCCCAGCTTCGTCTCGAAGCATGGTAGGTGTTGAGCAGCGTAAAAAGACGGTAATTTGATCTGGCTTAACAGTTGCTACTGCATCGATCCAAACGAAGGCTGCAGCCGAGTTTGGAAAAATTGATGCATAAACAAAGAGCTAGTGCACTCATGCATGAAACTTCTGAATGTGTCAGTGCACTAGTGCATCGATCCAAACGGACGTTACACCGTAGTTTGGTAAAATCGATACATAAACAAAGAGCTGGTGCTGATATCTGAATTTTTTGAATGTGTCAGTGCACTAGGTGAGCGTTACTGTCGCCCAAGCTGC
>JARRLC010000019.1:0-24994 GCA_037387425.1 Alphaproteobacteria bacterium | reverse complement strand
CAGGCTTACACAGGCGGATGCCATTGTTGCAATGGTCCGCTATGAAGTTATCACAAATTTTGAGAAAGTACTTTCCTGTAATTGTTCGATTTGCTCGAAGAGAGGCTGGCTTTTATCATTTGCACCTGCCGATCAGTTCAACCTGATAAAGGGGGACGGTAAACTGACAGACTATCAATTTAGCAAGAAAACCATCCACCATCTGTTTTGCCCGGAATGCGGCGTAGCCTCGTTCGCTCGCGGTAGCCACCCTCAACAAGGCGAGATGGTCGCTATCAATGTGCGTTGCTTGGACGAGGTCGATATCTCGGCGTTACAGATAACGGAAGTCGATGGTAAAAAACGATAGTTTTTAACCTGTACACGTCCCCCCAACACACTTGATTTCCTGCTATTTCAGAGCGGAAAGCAAGGCCTCAGCAAAGCCAGATAGAAGCTGAGAATATCCCACTACTTTGATCTACCGTTTGCAAGCGATACTGACCTTGGCCTGGTTCCTGTTCAAATCGGTCTCCATGAGCTGGAGTTCGCAGGTAACGTCCCCATGCCGGAAAATTTTCCGCTCGCCAAAAGCGATGGCCACACCTTGCTGGTTGACGGTGACTTTTGCAGACTTCGAAGTTACCGAACGCAAACTTAATGCGACATCCACATCATTGTAGAGCTTGTTCTGTTTCCGTTTGAGCAGCACGTTATCGTAAAGAACTACGGAATTTCCGCCCTTGGCCCCGGCAGAAGGCGAAGCAGAAGCGCTGCGCTGATTATTATTTACCGTTTCGAGCTTGACCTTCAACAGGCTGAGATTTTGTTTGCAGCTATTATAGTCATCTGTGGTGGCGTTAAAGCGCTGCTGCAAAGAGGCGAATTTTGCCCGAAGCTGGCTATCGCCTTCACCCCCACTTGCCAATGCCGCAGGCGACATATTGGCCGTGGTTTCTTCCAGCCGGCTGACTTGAGCCGCCATTGCGCGGATCTCTTCAATCACCGGCTTCAGATCAACCTTGGCAGCAGGTGTATCGCTAGACTGCTTCAACATTTTAGCGATGGCTGCGGCGCTTTCCGGCGACCCGCCAGCAGCGGCGAGAAGCTTCATCTCATTCTTCATTTCGGTGAGATCGCCACGCCCGGCGGAGTAGCCGGCATAAAATCCAATACCCCCCATGAGGATCAGCATAGCCACGCTAAAAAACAGAAGATATGTAATCAACTTCATAGGGTGCATCGTTTATTACTCCCCATTTCCAGCAACAACGGCAATATCAGGCGCATCTTCCGCCTTCATACCGACGACATGATAGCCGGAATCAACATGATGAACTTCACCGGTAACGCCACGACTTAAATCAGAAAGCAGATACATTCCTGCTCCGCCGACATCCTCGATGGAAACGGTGCGCCGCAGCGGCGAATTATACTCGTTCCATTTGAGAATGTAACGAAAATCGCTAATGCCGGATGCAGCCAACGTCTTGATAGGTCCAGCGGAAATAGCATTTACACGAATGTTGCTCTTTCCGAGATCGGCCGCGAGATAACGCACGCTCGCTTCCAGCGCGGACTTGGCAACTCCCATGACGTTATAATGCGGCATGACCTTCTCGGCACCGTAATAGGTAAGTGTGAGGATCGAGCCGCCATTTGGCATCAGCTTCTCCGCACGTTGGGCTATCGCAGTCAGGGAATAGCACGAAATCAACAATGTTTTGCTGAAATTTTCCTGCGTCGTATCGACATAGCGGCCATCAAGCTCTTCCTTGTCGGAATAGGCGATAGCGTGCACGACGAAATCGAGACTGCCCCAGCGCTCGCGCAATGTATCAAACACCGCATCGACGGACTGCGGATCCGTAACGTCGCACGGCAAAACGATCTCTGAGCCGATTTCGGCGGCCAGAGGCTCCACCCGTTTTTTCAGAGCATCCCCTTGATAGGTAAAGGCAAGGCTTGCACCATGCGCGGACGCCATTTTCGCGATGCCCCAGGCAATCGACCGGTTATTGGCCACCCCCATGATCAGGCCACGCTTTCCACTCATCAATTGTTCGCGCTCGCTCACCCTTTTCCTCCAAACGTTAGGATCGCGCGCATCCTACACAAAAGACGATCTGCGTCCAGCCAGTTGGTGAACAGACCGCGATCCTTTAACCCTTTTTATCGCCTTTTGATGCGTGAATAACAACTTCCTTCAGCATCCGTACCTATAACGCAAGCTCCGTCGTCACATTCCAAAGCAAGAGAGGCGAATAAGTCACGAAAATATGCGGCAAACCCGAAACTCCGCTTGTTTTGCCACGGGGCAAAGGCAAAACTGGCCAAAGAGTGTCTGAAAACAGAATACCGAGGGAAACCGAGACACGCAGATGAGTGATAAGCTGGAAAATAAATACGCGGCTACCCCGCAGGCCCCTGATTTCTCGGATGCCGACGAGCCGTTCGACCTTTTCGCAACCTGGATGAAAGATGCAGAGGCGCGCGAAGTCAACGACCCTAACGCAATGTCGCTCGCCACGGTGGACGCTGACGGCATGCCGAATGTCCGTATGGTGCTTTTGAAGGAAGGCTCCCGCGCAGGTTTTGTATTCTACACAAATCTTGAAAGTTCCAAAGGCGTTGAGTTGCTCGCCCACAAAAAGGCAGCTCTTTGTTTTCATTGGAAAAGCTTGCGGCGACAGGTGCGCGTGCGTGGAACAGTCACCCAGTTGAGCGACGCCGAAGCCGACGCCTATTTTGCAACCCGTCCTCGCGGTAGCCGATTGGGAGCATGGGCCTCACAGCAATCGCGCCCACTGGAGGGGCGCTTTGCGCTGGAAAAAGCCGTCGCCCGTTACGCGGCGAAATATGGCCTGGGGGAAGTTCCGCGCCCGACTTACTGGTCTGGGTTTCGCTTGGCGCCGGTTGAGATGGAATTCTGGCACGACCGACCGTTTCGCCTGCATGACCGCGTCGTATTCATGCGCGAATCACCTACGGCGCGTTGGACGAAAACCCGGCTCTATCCGTAGCGGTGGCGGACTGTAAAAACTACCAGTTCAGGAACCGACGCCCGGCTGTGCGTCCACACACAACCAGAATGCTGATGGCTGCCACATACCACACCGCCAGAAACAGCGGCGAATCATCGGTGCATTGCAGCGCGTAAATCGCCGCGCCAAAGCCGGAAGCCATCAGGCTTGCAGCAATCCCGGCCAAGCCTGGAGAAGTTGGCGCGCCATGCCGTAGTGCGATCATCAGCGCAACCAGCATCGGTGCGGAAAATGTGGGGATTAGCAGCAGACAATGAAGAGCGTTCGTACCTATCGTGTAATGCGCCCAGCTTCCCGCCGGAACTGATGTAAGTTCGACAATCACCGCCAGCCCTAAGAGTATCGGCGCGGCGAAAACCAGCATCCGCGCGGCGGCGATTTCCGCGCCTGGACGCGAAGCCCGCATCATCAGAAACGCCCCTGACACCGCCAGTATAAGCGTAACCACCAGCTTAAAATTAAAACGCCAGGTTCCCAAAGCGTCCGCGATGTCAGGCCGCAAGCCCGTTCCAATAAGCAGAAACGCTACGGATATGAAAAGCCCTACAGGCAGCGCTGCTGCCACCGCCCGGCCTACGCCAGCCTGGAGAGTGCTGCTATCTGCAACGAGTGCGTCGATGAGTTGATCTGTCCTCATGGCTTTCTTCTCTCAATCTTCCGTACGTAACGCGGTGGCTATTGCCGTAAGTCCGCGATGCAACGCGACACGAACCGCACCTTCATTCATACTTAAACGCGCAGCCGTTTCTGCGGTGCTCAATCCTTCCACTGCAATGGCGCGAACCACCTCCCGTTGACGGCCATTGACGAGTTTCAGCGTTTTGCCTACATCCTCCGGCGTTAACTGCGGTTCTGCTTCAGGAGCGGCCAGCGTTTCCAACATATCGTCTATCGGCAGTTGCACCTGCCCGCCGCGCCCACGCTTGCGCAGAAAATCGACCATCTTGTTGCGTACGATAGCCCGGAGCCAAGGCGTCAGGGGTTCGCTGGTCTTCCAAGTCTGGCGTTTCAGATGCACCGCCAGCAGCGTTTCCTGCACCACGTCTTCGATATCGGCGGCGCCTAAGCCGGACGCCGCAGAGCTACCGCGCAACACCATGCGCAGATAGGGTGTAAGCGCTTCCAAGAGGCGCTTATAGGCGGTGGCGTCGCCAGCTAACCCGGCGCGCATCCACTCTGCCCACTCATTCTCCCGTTTCTTCACAGGCGTCACCTTATGGTTACGTCAGCCCCGGTCTTACAGTTACACGCGCGTGATAGCGATCACGGCATCGTGAAGATATGCCAAGTCGCTTACACAGGTTCGTGAATGCAGTAACACACCTCGCATTAAATCCGAAAAGTCATGTGTGAACCAAATTCGGTTCATTAGCAACTTGAGGAAAAACATCATGACGAATTCCAAATCAAATATTGCTCTTGCTGGCGCCGTTGTTGCTGCTCTCGGTCTTGCTGCTCATGTTTCCCCCGCCTCCGCCGCTGATAGCATGGGTAAGGAAAAATGCTTCGGCGTTTCGCTAGCGGGCAAGAACGACTGCGCCTCTAAGGGTAACAACTCGTGTGCTGGCACTGCAAAGTCTGATTTCGAAAAAGGTGCTTGGAAGCTCGTCCCCAAGGGCACATGCACATCCACAACCGTGAAGCTGAAAGACGGCACGGAACGTAAAGGCTCTCTTACTCCAATCGAAGGTTAATTCTGATGAAGTCTGAAGCTTTAAGGCTCGGACACCGCATTTCGGCTCCGGTCCCGGCACGCGCCGGGGTCGGACTGAAACCCCAGCATTACGAGGATATCCTTGATGGCCAGCCGGATATCGGCTGGTTTGAGGTCCATCCGGAAAATTACATGGGGGCAGGCGGTCCGCCACATCACTATTTGGAACGTGTGCGCGAGCGTTATCCGTTGTCGCTGCATGGCGTTGGGCTTTCCATTGGCGGGGCTGCCCCGCTCGATACGGAGCACTTGGCGCGGCTCAAGGCGTTGAATGAGCGCTACGACCCGGGGGTGTTCTCGGAGCATTTGGCCTGGTCCACGCATGATGAGCACTACTTGAACGATCTGCTTCCTCTGCCCTACACGGAGGAAACGCTTGCTCATGTTGAGCGTCATGTCGATCAGCTCCAGGAAACGGTCGGACGGCGCGTGTTGATCGAAAATCCGTCCACCTATGTGCGTTTTTCCGCCAGTGACATGGAAGAAACCACGTTTCTCGCCGAACTGACGCGGCGCACAGGCTGTGGGCTCTTGCTCGACGTGAACAACGTCTACGTCTCAGCTACGAACCATGGCTATAGCGCTGAAGAATATATTGACGCGTTTCCGGTCAGCGAAGTGGGCGAGATCCACCTTGCCGGTCATGCGACCTTTGAGGATGACGCAGGCGCGCCCCTCCTCATCGACGCACACGATCGCCCAGTGATGGACAAGGTGTGGACGCTTTACGAGCGCGCCATCATGCGGACAGGTCCGGTGCCAGTGCTGATCGAATGGGACAACGACATCCCTGAATGGGACGTGCTTTTCGCCGAGGCAATGCACGCCGAACGCATCATGTTGGAACGGACGGCAAAAATAGGGACGGTGCGCTATGCAGCCTACGCTTAAGCAGTTCAAGCAACATCAAACGCCGCCTGCGTTCGTGGAAGAACAAACTATGTTCGCCCGCAAACTCTTGTGGCACGAGGACGGCTTGCCGCCCGGCATTACCAGCCATTCATCGCCAGCGCCGGTGAAGCGCTTCAATGTCTACCGCAACAACGTGTTCGCCAGCCTCACCGAAACGCTAGTCGCGCGTTTTCCGGTGGTGGAGCGGCTCGTCGGCGAGGAGTTCTTCCAGGCGATGGCTCGCGAATTCATCCCGCGCCAGCCGCCGCGTTCGGCGATGCTACTCGCCTACGGAAGCACGTTTCCGGCGTTTTTAGAGGCGTTCGAGCCGGTCGCATCGCTTGCTTATCTGCCGGACGTCGCGCGCCTGGAATGGGCCTGTAACGCCGCTTATCACGCAGCAGATGCGGCGCCAATGGAAGGGGCCGCGCTTGTCGCCATCCCGCCGGATGCCATGGGCGGGGCCGTGCTGCATCTGCATCCTTCCGTGCGAACGGTTGCTTCGCCCTATCCCATCGTGTCGATATGGGAGACCAACACCTACGATAAGCAAGTCCGCCCTATCGGACCGGAGATGCCAGGCGAAACCGCGCTCGTCGTGCGCCAGGCGCTTGATGTGCTGGTTTTGCGTCTGGATAGAGGCGCGGCTGCTTTCGTGGCCAGCATAAGCGCAGGGCACCCTTTGAGCGTCGCAGTAGAAAGCGCGTTCCAAGCGGACGCGGGATTTTCGCTCCCCACCACACTTGCGGCGCTTCTTGAGGCCGGCGTGCTGACCGGATTTTCTCTCAAATCCCCCAACTGAATGAGGCCGCCATGATCACGCTTTTTCAATTCATCATCGCGCTGTTTGAGCGTATCCCTTTATGGCTCATTTCCACCATCGCTCGGATTTCTGTGGGCACAGCTTTTCTGCGTTCCGGCCTGACGAAAATCGACGGTTGGGAGAATGGTAACACGCTGTATTTATTTGCGAACGAGTACAAACTACCTGTCATCCCGCCGGAAATCGCCGCCTATATGGCCACAACTGCCGAACTGACACTGCCATTTTTTCTATTCGCTGGGCTTTTCACGCGATTTGCGTCGTTTGCCTTACTGAGCATGACGCTGGTCATCGAGATCTTCGTTTACCCGAACGCGTTTGACACCCACGGCATATGGGCGGTGTGCTTCTTGTTCCTGATGAAATACGGCGCAGGCCCGCTCTCGCTGGATGCTATCATAGCACGGTTTTGGTCGCCATCACCGGCAGGTAAGCCGATGGGCGCCTGAACATACACAGACGAAGACAAAACCTCCCTCATGCGTGGACCTGTCCCACGCATGAGCCTATCCGTACAGGTCTGCCGCCCTATTAGACGGGCAGTTCGTAAAGCTTCTGCACCAATTGCGACATCCGCGCGATCATATCTTTTCGATTCTCTGCAGAGTCGGCGGCATACGCCTTGGTGTAGTTTTGCATCGCAGCAATGCCGTCTTCCTCGGCAGCAGCTTCAGAAGCTTCTACATGAGTAGGCATGTGCAGCGTTTCCGCTTCCTCTGATTCTTGCGATGCATTTGCGGCTTCTTGTCTCGCACTTGCCTGAGCAGCTTGCTTCTCTGCGGCAACTTCACCAGCGCGGTCTGAAGCTTCCTCAGACCGACCGCCAGTATCCGACAGATACACTGCGGTGGTTGGCCGTGCGTCCACCTGAGGCCGTTCCGCTTGCTGTGCTGGTTGCGGCTGCGATATCGCAGCGACAGCAGCAGCGGCGACTTTCTCGCGGGCTTCCACAGCAGCCGATTCCTGGGCAGCGCGATAATTCTGGGCGTGATCAACTCGGCGGTTCTCGCCGAGCCCACCTGTTCGCCCAACAGATGATACCGCGTCTAACATGGCAACCTCCATAACAAATGGCGCCATATTCAGGCTACGTAGAAAGCCGGAAACGGGTGGTGAAAAGAAATGATCGAATGCGAACTATCTCTTGGCATTGCGCGGCATTCGTTTGCAGTGGTTAGGAAAGCGTTATTTTCGCGCCCCATATCCAGCATGCGCGGGAAAAAGCGACTGTGCCTCCTCTGAGAAGCCGATATCTGAGCTTTCTATCCGGAAAACACCTTAAGTCGCGCTAAGTGTCTGGCAATTTCCCCCATCTCCAGAGTATCTTAGATATCTACTGGATGACGAATAAAAATTCCCCATGGCGCAGAGTATCGGGCACCTTTTGCAAGAAGATCACCAGAGAAACATTCCGGAAGCGATATATAATAAGAAAGTGAGGCTCCCATGCAGTTAACTATACTCGGTTCAGGCGATGCCTTCAGCGCAGGCGGCAGACTCAATAGTTGTTACCTGCTGGAAAGTGGTTCAGCACGCTTTATGGTGGATTGTGGAGCAACTGTATTGGTTGGCCTGCATCGCGCCGGGCTAACCAGCAACGACATTTCGACGATCTTTATCAGCCATCTGCACGGCGATCATTTCGGTGGTTTGCCTTTCTTTTTCATTGATGCGCTTTTCCCACGTCAGCGCAAAGCGCCGTTAACGCTTGTTGGTCCGCTGGGGTTGGAAAATCGCTTCCGCTTGGCTTGCGAAGTATTTTATCCGCGCGTTGCCGCGACACCGCTTGCGTTCGACTTGCGTTTTATCGAGATGGAAACGGGCGTTGCCCGCGATATTGACGGCGTATCGGTGATGCCGTTCGCAGCGGACCATTACGCGGGGAGCGCTTCTCACGCATTGCGTTTCGAACACGATGGCAAGGTCTTCACCTTTTCCGGCGATACCAGTTGGACGCCTTCACTGATCGAAGCGGCCAAAGGCGCTGATTTTTTCTTAACCGAGTGCTATCAATACGATATGCAACTGCCGATGCACAACGATTATGCAACGCTGGAAAAGCAGCATAATGTCATCGGCGCCAAGCGAACCATGCTCACGCATATGAGCGACACCATGCTCGCCTCTCAGCATCTGGTAGACAAATCACGCTACGAATTGGCAGAGGATGGCTTGGTGGTAGACATATAAAGCCCACTGGCTGAGTTTTATGACTGCGGAAACCGTTCCACCATTTGATGCGCCGCTTGCAGAATTGCACGCCCGCATCACCGCGTGCCGTGTTTGCCGCGATGCACCGGATGGCTCTGCTTTGCCCCATGAGCCGCGTCCGGTGCTGCGCATCAGCTCCAAGGCGCGCATCTGTCTGTGCGGGCAAGCGCCCGGCACGCGCGTTCATGCGTCGGGCATGCCGTTTACCGATCCGTCCGGCGATCGCCTGCGCGAGTGGATGGGCGTTTCTGACGACGAATTTTACGATACTAGTCGCGTTGCCATCGTGCCCATGGGGTTCTGCTTCCCCGGTCTTGACGCCAAGGGCGGCGATCTGCCGCCGCGTCCGGAATGCGCGCGGCACTGGCGGCGCGAGCTGTTCGACGCGTTGCCGGGTTTCGAGCTGATCGTGCTGATTGGGCATTATGCGCAACGCTGGCATCTGGGGACGCGCGCGAAATCTACACTCACGGCTACAGTGGAGAACTGGGCGGCCTATGCTCGCGATACATTTGCGGCAGAGGCAGACGCGGCAAGAGCGGCCAAGCTTGGAACGGGAGCGGCTGCTGGGGCGTCCAAAACAAACGCCCCACGATTTCTGCCGCTGCCGCATCCATCCTGGCGCAACAACGCGTGGCTGAAGCGAAATCCGTGGTTCGAGGCGGAAGTCATTCCATACCTGCGCGCCGAGGTGCGCCGCTTGCTGACCGTGTGAGTGCGACGCTAACCCGCCGCAGTCTGGCCGATATCATTAAGCATTTCGACAAACCACGGCGCGTTCGCATCGAATTTCTTACCGCCCTTGATGCGTGGGAATTCGATGGCGCGCAACTCGCCGTCCTTTTCTTCGTCGTTACCAATGACGCCTGATTGTCCGCTCAGCCCACAATCCACCGCCATATCGACCATGGACTTGATAAGCGCCAGATCTTCCGCGTTGGCCTTGCTGGAGCGCGCGAAGTAGCCAGATTTCTGCACCAGCGTCTTCTCTGCGCCCACCAGTTTCGCGAACTGCTTGGAGAACCAATTGCCGACATTGATGAAGTCGAGCATGATATGTCCGAACGCGTCGCGTTTGACCGTCTCGCCGGCCCGCTCCATTTCGGCGACGACCTCGGCCACGCCCGCGCCTTCGCTCACGAAAATGGTTACGCAGTCTTTCTCATCCATGACCCGTTTGAGACGGGCGGCTTCGGCGGCGATATTGATTGGCATTTCAGGAATATAAACCGCGTCCACTTCCTTTTTCTCGCGGCCTAAATTAAGGGCGGGCGCGAACTCGAGACCTCCGAGCCGCTCGCGATAGGCGTGCGCGGTGGCGGCTGTGAGCCAGCCGCAGTTGCGCCCCATCACCTCGTGGATAAGCAGCATGCGCGGGTTGGTGCTCTGCTCATTCGCGACGCTCTCGAAGAACAACGCGCCCTGTTCGGCGGCAGTTACCGCGCCGAGCGACTGACGGATCGGCACCACGTCGTTATCAACCGTTTTCGGTAGCCCGACTACGGTAAGCTGATACCCGTTGGATTGCAGATAAGCGGCGAGTTCGGCGGCCATGGTGTTGGTGTCATCTCCGCCGATGGTGTGCAGGATGGTGACGCCGTCGCGCACGAGTTGATCGGCGGCGACTTTCAGTGGCTCTTCGCCTTCCTTCACCAGCCCGCGTTTGATGCAGTCTGCCACGTTGGTCAGCTTGACGCGGCTGTTGCCGATTGGTGAGCCGCCGTGTTTGTGCAGCACATGGGCTTGGCTGCGCGCTTCTGGCGTAACAGGGATGGAATTGCCGAGCAGAAGCCCTTTATAGCCGTTCAAATAACCGATCATCGTGGCGTCGGGGGCGCGTTCGGCGTATCGCTCGATCAATCCGCCAACGGCAGAAGACAGGCAGGGGGCAAGACCTCCGGCGGTGAGCATGGCAACGCGATGGGCAGACATATGTGGGCTCCTCCAGATCTCGTAAAACTGAGGCAGCTTAAGCAAATCGTGGGGGGGCGCGCAATACTATGCGTGTATTCAGCGGTGGATTTCAAAGATTGAGTCGGAAAAAAATGCTCACTTAATCGTAATGACCATGCACTGTACGCCGACAGTTTTCAGTTCATTACATTTAGCGGTGCTTTCGGCCATGGTCTCGTAAGGGCCTGCGATGATTTTATAAAGCGTATCGCCTTCTTTGGTGCCAACGATCCGGATTGATGGAGAGCGGCCTTCTAACGAGTCGCCGTATCTTCTGGTGACGCGATTGACTTCGTAAATTGCCTTATCTTCGGAAAGAAGTGCGGCAAATTGTATCGCGAAGTGTCCCTTCATCCTGTCTATTGAAGAACCTGTGCTGGCTGTTGTGGCCTGCGCCGTTTGCGAATCCCATGATGTGGAAGCGTTTGACCTGGAAACATTCGTCGGCACGTTGGATGCAGCGCGCGTAGGCTGGCTCCTCGTTTGTCTTCTTTGCCTTTGTTGTGGGGCAGGCCGCACTTGAGGGCTAACGACAGCAACTGCGGTCGTTTGTTCCTGATGGCTGGGCGTCGATGACTCAGAGCTGCCGAACAGGCTGGAGAAGAAACCGCCTATCCCTCCACCGCTGCTGCTGCCACCGCTTTGCTGTGGCGGCGGTGATTGATCGAACCCTAAAGATGTGGAGCGCATTTGTGACGACGCCATGGGCATTGAGCGACCACTGGCAAGCGATGGTGGAGACGGCGACGGTGCTGGCGCGCTGGAAAATGAACGTGAACGTGATGGTGTGGGCGCTGGCGCAGACGTTCTTTGCGGTCTTGATACCTCGGAGACCATTGTCTTAGAGGATTGGTTAACGCCAAGCCCGCCTTGAATGCGCGCCCTGCCTGCTTCCGCCAGTTTTTTGTCTTGCTCGGAAAGCCCTTGCATCCAAAGCGCCTGATTATAATCGGCAAGCGCAAAGGCTTTTTTACCAAGCTTTTCGCGCGCCTGACCGCGCATCAATAGCGCTTTGGCAGCCATATCGGCCTGGGCTTTTCCTGAGGCGATAACATTCGTGATGATGTCGATCGCTTTTGCGTAAGCGCCTTTTTGCATCATCTGATGGGCTTGGGCCAGCCCTGCTGTCACTTCATCGGCACATGCGAAATTTGTCGGAGCAGCTAAGCTCCAGACAAGCGCCACAAGTACCATCCGAAACAATTTATGCCCTAACATACGCCGGCGAACTCTTTCACGAGGTTTTTCAAATTCCATCACGCTTACACAGCAACGTCAAGCATAGGAATTCGACAATATGGTGTCGAACAGCCGCATTTCACACCATGAAGATAACTCATGCAAGCTGTTCGTCTATCTTATTCCACTGTAACAGATTTTGCCAGGTTTCTTGGTTGATCCACATCAGTTCCCATCAAAACAGCCGTATGATAGGCTAAAAGCTGTATCGGAAGGGCGTACAAAATGGGCGTTACGAACGCATGCGCCCGTGGCAAGCGGATATCTGCGGCGAGATCGGCGTTAGGCGCGTCCGCATCTTCGCTGCTGATAAGCACGATTTGCCCACCACGCGCTGCGACTTCTTGCATATTTGACATTGTTTTCTCGTACAAGTTGTCGTGAGGCGCAACAACAATCACTGGCACTGATTCGTCAATGAGCGCGATCGGTCCGTGTTTGAGTTCGCCCGCCGCGTAGCCTTCAGCGTGGATGTACGAGATTTCCTTTAGCTTCAGCGCACCTTCAAGCGCAATCGGATAGTGGATGCCACGCCCCAGATAGAGCACATCGCTGGCGTGCATCAATTCGTGAGCGAGGCGCACATATTCGCTTTCGTCGCGCAAAATCGTATTCATCAGACGCGGCAGCTCTGCTAGCGCATGGATGAATTCGGCTTCTTGCTCAGCATCCAGCACACCGCGCGCCCGGCCCGCCGCCAGTGCCATGCACGCCAGTACCGAGAGCTGGCAGGTGAACGCCTTGGTGGACGCCACCCCGATTTCCGGCCCCGCTAGCGTGGGCAGCGCCGTCTGCGATTCGCGCGCGATGGTGGAAGTGGGGACGTTAACGATGGAACACACGGTCTGCCCATGGTCGCGGCAATAACGCAGGCTGGCCAGTGTATCGGCGGTCTCGCCCGATTGCGAAATGAACAGCGCCATCCCATTTTCAGGCAATGGCGGCTCGCGATAGCGGAATTCGGAGGCGACATCAATCTCAACAGGAAGACGCGCATAACGCTCGAACCAGTATTTCGCCACCAGCCCGGCATAAGAGGCGGTTCCGCAAGCCGATATCGTTAGCCGCGACAAATTGGCGAAATCGATATCGGTTCCAGGAAGCATAATGCGTGCTTCATGGAAGTTAATGTAATGCGCCAGCGTACGGCCCACCACATCCGGCTGCTCGTGGATTTCCTTGGCCATGAAATGCCGGTGGTTGCCTTTATCGACCAGGAACGCGGAGGCTGAGGTTTTCTGCGCTGGGCGCTCGACCACCGCGCCGGTTTCATCACGGATAACCGCGCTTGAGCGGGTCAGCACCACCCAATCGCCTTCTTCCAAATATGATACGCTTTCGGTAAACGGCGCCAAAGCCAGCGCGTCCGAGCCCAGATACATCTCGCCATCGCCATAGCCGACCGCCAGCGGACTGCCCCGCCGCGCGCCAATGAGCAGATCGTCATGTCCGGCAAATATGATAGCCAGCGCGAAGGCCCCTTTCAGTTGCCCCAGCGCTGAGGCGACCGCGTCTTCCGGGCTGGCGTCGCGCATGAGCCCTTCGTGGATCAGATGCGCGACAATTTCGCTGTCGGTGTCTGTTTCGAACTGAGCGCCACGTTCTTCCAGGCCAGCGCGCAACTCGCGGAAATTCTCGATAATGCCGTTGTGGACAATCGACACGCGGCTTGTGGCGTGTGGATGCGCGTTGATTTCGTTGGGCGCGCCATGCGTGGCCCAGCGCGTATGCCCGATGCCTGTTAACCCTTTCAAAGGCGTTTCAGCCAGAACCTTTTCCAGATTACGCAGCTTACCTTGAGCGCGACGCCGTTCTAGTTGGCTGGCTTCCAAAGTGGCGATCCCGGCGGAATCATAGCCGCGATATTCCAAGCGCCTTAATGCATCGACCAGCGCACCAGCTACGGGTTCCTTGCCCAAAATACCGATGATTCCGCACATGATATCCCCCGACAGACGTTTTTAGAAAACAGCCACAGCCACTTTTTGGTGTTTAGGCGGTATTTGGGGAAAATCCAAATCAAAGCCGGTTACAAACTGTTGCAAAAACGGTAAAGCCAACAAGAAATGTGCGGTAATGGCTAATAGCCTATTCGCGGCGTATGATCTTATTGACCAGCACGTTCGCCATGGAACCAGCGCGGAATTCCTTCGTGAGCTGCTTGGGATCGTAGTGCTGATCGACCCAATCCAGAAATGCAATCGGCTCACGGTCGTTATGCGCTAAGTACGTATCGAAGACATAATCGAGAATGCCGGTGTCGGCCTGCCGGATGTGGCCGAATTTCCAGCTTAGTTGGCGTTTGGCCTCGGCTACGGGGCAGCCTTCGACGAACATCATGTACAATGTGCTCATAAGGCCGGCGCGGTCTGCTCCTGATTTACAATGCAACAGGATCGGATATTCCAGCGTTTCGAACAGCGCCTTTGCATCGTGGAAGGTTTGTATATCTGGCGCCTGACGCGACTTCACGGAAAAGTTAACAAGTTTAATGCCACGTCGGTCGCATGCGGTGGTTTCAAGCCGGTAACTGCCGCAATCGCGATCGCCACGCAGATTAACTATCGTTTTAACGCCACGGCGCGCGAGAATGCGGATGTCAAGTGGCGCTGGCTGGCTTGATCGCCAGGCTTTGGGCGAAAGCCGGTGCCGGTTGGCGTAGAGCAGGCGGAAAATGCCGTGATCGATCAATATGAGATCGACATATTCAAATGCTGGATCGACAATGCGTCCCAGCCAGCCAGGCATAGACGCCGATAGCGAACGCCGCATCGAGCGATAACTACCCTGTACGGCGCGCATATAGGGCCTTGTGATCCGCTTTGTGTATTTGAGCATGCGTTTAATAATCTCAATGCATCACGAGTTCTCCGTCAATAAAGCGGAACTCGGTGGGCGACACAAGCCTTTGATGGGCAACGCTCACGCGATAGAGCGCGCCTTCCAGGTGATCGCGCCAGAAGATCAAAAACGCACCCAGTTGGGGAAAGCGGGGCGCAATGTCGTAATCCTGCCAGAGGAAAAGCTGCAATAATTCCGGATGATCCGGCATCCGATAGAGGATTTCAGCAGTGGTTAGACTGTACCCCTTGAGCCGGGCTTGAAATTGTAGGTCAGCCATGAGCGCCTCCGGAACTTGACGAGTGTTATCGTCAAGTATAATAACAGCACTCTCAAAAATTTCATAAATTCTTCTGAAAAATCATACTGTTAGCAGCAGAGCGGCGTTGCTGCTACCAAAAGTGGGAAGCTTTTTGCTGACTGTCTGGTTTTTCGCATTGTCGTCGCAATAGCTAAATATGTACCTTTTCACTATCCTTTAAGCCGATTCTTTTCTACAAATTAATACGTTCGTCCAAGGGAGGTGGGCTATGTCTGGGTTTACAATTTTTGTGCTTGTGCTGCTGGGGCTCGTGATTATCACGGTTTTAGCCAGCGCCCGTATTATTCCACAAGGTTATAATTTTACGATTGAGCGGCTTGGACGTTATGTCCGCACTGCAAAACCAGGGTTGAACATCCTGACTCCGTTTATCGAAACGGTTGGTCGCAAGCTCAATATGATGGAGCGCGTGCTCAACATTCCAACGCAGGAAGTCATCACCAAGGATAACGCCATGGTGACGGTGGACGCTGTGGCGTTTTTCCAGGTTATGGATGCCGCACAAGCTGCGTATGAAGTATCCGACCTTTCGCAAGCGATGATGAACCTGACTATGACAAACATTCGTACTGTCATGGGCTCGCTTGACCTTGATGAATTGTTGTCTAACCGCAACGAAATCAACGCGCGTTTACTACATATCGTTGATGCCGCGACCAGTCCGTGGGGCGTGAAGGTCACCCGTATTGAAATTAAGGATATCGCCCCGCCGCGTGATCTGGTGAACGCTATGGCTCGGCAGATGAAGGCCGAACGTGAAAAGCGCGCCGTCATCCTGGAAGCCGAAGGCAGCAAGCAGTCTGCGATCCTCAAGGCCGATGGTGAAAAACAAGCGTGGATTCTCGCCGCCGAAGGCCGCAAGGAAGCCGCGAACCGCGACGCCGAGGCCCGTGAACGTCTAGCCGAAGCCGAAGCTCGCGCCACTGCGGTGGTGAGTGAGGCTATCGCTTCCGGTGACGTGCAGGCGATCAACTACTTCGTCGCCAACAACTACGTGAAAGCATTGGAAGCCTTAGCCGCCGCACCCAATCAGAAAGTGCTGATGATGCCGCTTGAAGCTTCCAGCGTGATCGGCGCCATTGGCGGCATCACCGAAATCACCCGTGAAGTGTTCGGCAGTATGAAAGATGAGAAAAAAGTGGCTCAGAAAAATTCTGTACCGCCTGTACCGCCGCAAGGTGGCACTCGTCAGTCGTAACTGAGTTTAGGGGACAAATATGTTTGGGGAGTTCTTCACGTCAATTGAGTGGAACGGAGCTTGGTTGTGGCTCGTTGTTGCCGCTGTGCTGTTTGCGGCTGAAACGATGATACCGGGCTTCTTCCTTGTCTGGCTTGGACTTGGTGCTGTCGTTGTCGGGCTGACTATGTTTTTCGTGCCGCTCTCTCATCAATGGCAGATCCTGGAGTTTTGCGTTGCTTCTGGCCTCAGCGTTGGGGCAGGCTGGTTTTTCTGGGGCGCAGGACGCGCGGAGGATACTGACAAGCCCTTATTAAATTTACGCGGTCAGCAACTCGTGGGGCAGACGTTCGAAGTGGCCGAGCCTATCCATCTGGGACGCGGTCGCATCAAAGTGGGCGATAGCCTCTGGAACGCGAACGGTCCTGATCTGCCCATGGGCGCGAAAGTGCGCGTCACAGGTATTAACGGCACCATTCTTTTGGTGGAAGCCGTCAACGACGGCTAATTTTGAGGGCGTCGCCCTTGTGATTTTCTGATTATTGCCGGGGAAGGCACATCTTCTCCGGCCGATTTCGTTTTGCTCCCGCCTCGGTTTGAGGTTGACCCCGACTCGTCATTATGAAAGGGAGAAGGATTGCGGTTGAGGGAAAGGTATTGATGGCAGGACACGCAAGAATTCGGCACCGGTCGCCTGTGGAATGGCTGAAGAATGTGCGTGTGTTCGAGACCGTGCCCGACGCTATTCTGAAACGCGTATATGGTGAGTGCCACCTGCAAACCCTGGCGCGTGGCGATCCCTTGTTCAAAGCAGGCGACAAGCCGGACACGCTATTCATCCTTACATCGGGCCGGGTGCGGACATCTCGTCCGGCTGAGCTGGGCAAATCGGAAGTAGGGCCGGGCTCGGTGTTGGGCGAAGCCGCTTTTCTTACGCGCGCTTCCCATCAGGCGACGGTCACCGCCGTGCGCAGCAGTATTGTGCTCAAGCTGGAATGGGACAGCTTCAAAGCGCTGGCCGAGTGCGCGCCGGAAGTCTGGCAGGCGATCATTCAGGCGCTTGTGCGTCTTGATGGTAAGGTCGCCGCGCAGCCGCAAGTACTGGCCAGCCGCGCGCGCACCATTGCGCTGTGTCCTGCAGGCACTGATCCGCTGCCGTCTGATTTCGTGGCCCGCTTGGGCGATGCTATGGAAGAACGCGCGGAGTGTCAGTTCCTTTCCTCCGAGGGGCTGGGGCAGAATCTTCCCGGCGGCATCGCGCTTGACGATCCGCAAGTGGTGCACTGGCTGAAGGAGCAGGAAACGCGGTTTGACGTGATCGTGCTGATCGCTGACGCGGAACCCACAGAGTGGACGCAAAAAACCCTGACGGAAGCCGATGAAATCTGCCTTGTCGCCACACATGATGGCGGTCGGCTGGGCACGCCCGTTCCGCTCGGTCCGGTGGAGGAACTGGCCTTTGAGACGCGCGGGGCTGAAGCCTGCCGTTTGGCGCTGTTCCACGACCCAAATCGCGGCGCAGGGCAGACCGCAGGCACACGCCGCTGGCTTGAACACCGTCCTGTGCGTGCGCATCACCATTTGCGGCCCGGTCAGCCTGCGGATTTTCAGCGCCTCGCGCGTTTTTTGCTCAGCCAGTCCACGGGGCTGTTCGCGACTGCGCCCGGCGCATTTGGCGCAGTAACTCTCGGCGTCTACAAAGCAGTGCAGGCGGCAGGGTTTGATATCGACTGCTTTGCTGGAACAGGGGCGGGGGCCGCCATGGCAGCTTGCCTCGCGCTCGGCATGGACCCGGATGACATCGACCATCTGGTGACCGAAATCATGGTGGAGCACCGTGCCTTGCGGCGGAGCAATAGGCCTGTGTTTAGTCTTTACGATCAGCGCGCGTTCGACAGGCTGATTCTGAAGCATTTCCCCGATACCGATGTGGCCGACTTGCCGTCACCGTTCTATGCGGCTTCTATCAACCTTTCCACCGGTGCGCCGCATCTGCATACGAAAGGCAACGTGCAGGTGGCTGTGCGCGCTAATTGGCCGTTTCCAGGGCTGTTGCCGCCGTTTATCGACGACGAAGGCCAGATGCTGATAGATGGCAGCGCGCTTTATCCGCCGCCGCTCGATCCGCTCCGGCGCATGAATGCCGGGCCGAATGTCATCGCGCGGGCGACGATCCCGCCATTTGGCAAATCGCCGGTGCGATATCGCGATCTTCCGCAGTGGCAGCAGCGCGCGCGGCATTGGTTGCCGTGGCGGCGCAAACTGGACGGGCTGTGTCTGCCATCGTTCGAGAGCTTCTTGATGATGACCGCGCAGCGGCCTTCGGCGGACGAAGACGATAGCTGGCTGACCTCGTTGGATATGCTGATGGAAGCGCCCATTCCACCGCGTCACGATGTGCTGGCCTGGCACGATCACGGGCGACTAAAGGACGCTGCCTATCAATGGGCGCTGCAAGAGCTGGAAAAACGCGCCACCGCTGGCGATTTGCCGCTGACCGCCGCTGCTCCGACGCTGTAGGGCAAGCGTGAAGCCGCTCGCCCCAGACTTATCGCCCATCGCCCGATGTTCTAAACCCCGGTGTACATCCGGCCTGGGCCTAGTATGCGGTGCGGGTCGAACGCTTCCTTCAGCCCTCGGATAAGTCGCATGTTCCCCTCTGGCAGAGGCTGGAACACATCCACAGCTGCGAGTGTTTCAGGTTCGGCGCGCACTAAAAGCGCATCGGCCTGGAATTCTGCGATGATTCGCCGCAGCATAGTGGCGCTGGCGTCAGTGGCGGGCGGCACTTCCACCCAGATCAGCCCCCCCGACCATTCATACGCCGCGCGGCTGCCTTCAAGTTGGGTCGTAAGCGCATTCATCAGCTTGGCGGCCTGATGCGGAGCCACCGTGATGCGCCACAGTGGCCATGTGCTGACAGTGAGATAGGCGTCTTCATCGGTCGTCGGCTTGGCGATGAAGCTCAGCGCGCGGATATCATTCCAAAAGGCGCGGGAGCGGACGTCGTCCAGCTCGTAAATCGCGCCAAAAGGTTTGAGCTGACGATGTAGACGTCCGGCGCGGTACTCAAGCGAGGCGGAAAAGCTCTCCAGCCTGAGCGCAGTGATGGATTGCTCCAGCCCGGCGATATCGGGGTCGGAATGGCGGGCGACGAACTCAGGCGGCAAATGCACCGTGGCGGAAACCTCGTAGGGCGTGCCCATCGCCGTGCTCATGGCGCTCACGGCGGCTTCGCTCGGCAGCCCCAGGAAGACCAGTGTGCGCGTTTCCTCGGCCTTTGGCAGCACCTTGAGTGTGATTTCACTCATCACCGCCAGTGTGCCCCACGATCCGGCCAGTGCGCGGGCGATGTCGTAGCCGGTGACGTTTTTCATCACGCGTCCGCCGGATTTGATGACCTCGCCCTTGCCATTCACAGCGCGCGCGCCCAGCACATAATCGCGGGCCGCGCCTCGCAAAATGCGCCGGGGGCCTGAGGCGTTGGCCGCGATAACGCCGCCAAGAGTGG
The DNA here is from genome assembly GCA_037387425.1 of Alphaproteobacteria bacterium. Taxonomy (GTDB): domain Bacteria; phylum Pseudomonadota; class Alphaproteobacteria; order Rhizobiales; family Rhodomicrobiaceae; genus JARRLC01. The sequence goes on along the minus strand of JARRLC010000019.1, from coordinate 5,289 downwards.
CTTCCGCGTCTTCGCCCTGTTCGAACAGGTTTTCCAGACGGCTAGGTTCAAACGCGAGTTCCTGGTTATGTTCGTCCAGCAACGTCTCGATTTGGGAAAGCGGTGTACCTGCGTGGGCGGATAACACCAGTTCTTGCGGTTCATACAGCGTGACGCCGGTTATCTGGCGTGTGGAAAGGCGTGCGCCTTCCTTAACCCCTATCTCTAACGGTCTGCCGATATTTCGCTTAGTGCGGTTGCCGCAAACCTCCAGCGGCAGCCCTTCCGAGCTGGCCTGAGCGACAAGGCCGCACAATTCTTCTTCATTGCGGGGGAAGTAGTTTTCGCTAGCGTACACGGTCCAAAAACGGTTCCTGAGCTTTCAGTGGGAAAACCTTACCCGGATTGAGCAGCCATTCCGGATCGAATACGCTCTTTACGCGCATCTGCTGGGCTATGTCTACCTCGTTGTATTGCTGGGTCATAAGCTCGCGCTTTTCTACCCCCACGCCGTGCTCTCCGGAAAGGCATCCACCGAGTTTAACGCAGACTTTCAAGATTTCCTCGCCGCAAAGTTCGGCTCGGGTTCTCTCGTTCTCGTCGTTGGCGTCGTAAAGGATGATCGGGTGCAGATTGCCATCGCCCGCGTGGAAGATGTTGGCGACTTGCAGCTTGTGCTTTTGGCCGATGGTGGCGATAGCGTTGAGCGCCTTGGAAAGCTGCGCGAGCGGGATCACGCCATCAGTGCAGTAATAATCAGCGATGCGGCCAATTGCGCCAAACGCGGCCTTGCGGCCTTTCCAGATGCGCGCGGATTGCTCTTCGCTCTGGCTGACGTGGATAACCGTGGGGCTGAAGCCCGTGGCGATTTCTTCGATTTCAGCTAGCTGCATGGCGATTTCGTCTTCCGAGCCTTCCACCTCGACGATAAGCAGCGCGCCAGCATCAAGCGGATATCCGGCTTGGGCGTATTCCTCGCATACTTTGATGGCGGGTTTGTCCATGAACTCAATCGCCACGGGCACGATGCCGCGCGCGATGATAGCCGAGACGCATTTGCCCGCCGATTCGCTGCTAGGAAAGCCGATAAGCACAGGACGCGCGGCTTCCGCCTGGCGGAGGATGCGAAGGGTGGCCTCTGTTACGATGCCGAGCTGACCTTCCGAACCGTTGATAAGCGCGAGGAAATCGTATCCGCCGGCATCAAGATGTGGGCCGCCGAATTCCACGACCTCGCCGTTCATCAGCACCATTTTCACGCCGAGGACGTTATTCGTGGTGACGCCATATTTCAGGCAGTGCGCGCCACCCGCGTTAGCAGCGATGTTTCCGCCGATTGTACAGGCAATCTGGCTGGAAGGGTCGGGAGCGAAAGCGAACCCTGCCTTGCTTACCGCATTGGATACGGCCGTGTTGGTAATGCCTGTTTCCACGCGGATGATGCGGCTTTCCAAGTTTACATCCAGCACCCGGTTCATGCGTGTGAGCGAGAGCACGAGGGCGTCTTCAACGGGCAACGCGCCGCCGCTAAGCGAGGTGCCAGCGCCGCGCGGCACAACGCGGATGCCCTCGGCATGGCAGTATTTCAAAATAGCGCTTACCTCGGCGGTAGACGATGGCAACACAACGGCAAGCGGCAATCTCCGGTATGCGAAAAAAGCATCGCCATCGTACACGCGGAGGCCTGCTTCCTCGGCGATGACGGCTCCAGGGGATAACATTTTTTTGAGCGCACTGACGATATTTGTGCGTTTACGTAGTATTCCGGGTTTCGGGGCTATGGTAGCGATGGACATGTTTCCTCCGTTCCCGTGGTTATTAATGACATTTTTCATGCATTAGGTGAATTTTTATGCGCCGTGCCCGTTTTAGTATTGTGACTTTTTTCACGATTGCGGCATTGACATCATGCCCTCACATCACACACTATCTTCTATAGTATTCTTCGCAAATCACTTTCTAAACTTCTGAGAGAGTCCTTCACGTGTCGCTTACTCCTATCACGGATTTGGAAATTTTCGTTCGCGTCGCCGATGCGGGTAACATGTCAGCTGCTGGACGGGAAATGGGGCTGTCTCCGGCAGTTGTTAGCAAACGCATCAGCCATATGGAAGAGCGGCTTGGCGTCCGGCTTTTTCAGCGCACGACGCGTCAGTTGAAACTTACGGAAACCGGCACAGGATTTTACGACCGGGTCGTCAACATTTTGTCGGATATTGCGGATGCGGAGGCTTTCGTCTCCCAGCTTAACGACAAAGTTGCTGGCACATTGCGGGTTACCGCGCCTGCGGGCTTTGCGCGGATGCATGTTACGCCGCATCTCGCTGCGTTCATGCGGCAGTATCCTGGCTTGACCATCGACATGCATTTGACGGACAGCATTGTGGATATCGTTGGCGAAGGGATCGATGTCGCCATCCGCATCGCTGAGTTGAACGATTCCAGCCTTGTCGCCCGCAAGCTGGCGCCTTCCCATAGAGTAATCTGCGCTTCGCCCTCTTATCTGGAATGGCATGGTGTCCCCCGGACATATATGGACTTGAGCAAACATAATTGCCTTGCCCCTTCTTATTATCAAACTTGGCATCTAAAAGGCCCGGAAGGAGTCGTCTCGGTCAAAACCAGTGGAAATTTGCGGACTGATTCGGGCGATGTCATCCGTGAAGCTGTGCTGGCAGGGCTTGGGATCGGGCTATGTCCGACCTGGAGCGTCGCCGACGATCTCCGTAATGGCCGTTTGCAGGTGCTTCTACCAGAATACAGCGACGCCAGCGGTATTGCCATTCATGCGGTTTATCCATGCCGCCAGTTCGTGCCTGCCAAATTGAGAAGCTTTGTTGACTTCCTGGCGCAACGTTTTGGAACAGAGCCATATTGGGAAAAAGCATTCAATACATATGCCGGGACCGGCATTTCGGCTTCGCAAGCTGTGCGGGTAACGCCGTCTTTTCGCGCAAGCGATAGTAGAAGCGTGTTATAATACGATTTAATCATGGGACATTGCAGCGCACCCTTATAAATTTCTGGCCGAAAGCCACTATTTCCGTTTATGTGAGAGGCGGTGTTTGCACGCTTGCCTCTCGGGGAGGGAGGGGCATGTATTTTCGTGCACCATCCTCAGGACGGAAAATTGTAAGGAGAAGCCATGAAGATCAAGATGTCGGTCGCTGTCGCCACGCTGATGATGCTGGCCCTGCCATTGGCGGCCCACGCTGAAGGGGACGCAAAAAAAGGCGAGAAAGTCTTTAAGAAGTGCAAAATTTGCCACAAGGTTGGACCTAAGGCTAAGCCCGGTGTTGGCCCTGTTTTGAATGGCATTGTTGGCCGTAAAACAGCGACCAGCGAAAGCTTCATGAAAAAGTATTCTGCGGCCATGAAGGCAAAGGGTGCCGAAGGTCATGTATGGACCGAAGAAAACATTGCTAAATATCTTGCCGATCCGAAGGGATACATCCCGAAGAATAAAATGGCTTTTGTCGGTCTGAAGAAAGAGCAAGATCGCGCAGACGTGATCGCATACTTGAAAACATTCAGCGAGTAAGCTCTGGCTGAAGCTCCTATGGCTAGCGCATGACCGCCAACTCACAAGCACCGCGTGTCGGGCTTTTCGTGACATGTCTGGTGGACATGTTTCGCCCCACTGTGGGCTTTGCCGCTGTGAAATTGCTGGAAGGCGCGGGCTGCGCTGTGGAAATTCCCACAGCGCAGACTTGCTGTGGTCAGCCCGCCTACAATAACGGCGATAGCCAGAATGCTCAGGCCATCGCCCGGCAGGTAGTGCAGACTTTCCACGGTTACGATTATGTGGTCGCGCCTTCCGGTTCATGCGCAAGTACGATCCGCTATCATTACCCCGAATTGCTCGCTGACGACTTAGACTATGCGCCGCTCGCAGCCGACATGAGCGCCCGTACGTTTGAGCTGACTTCGTTTCTCACCGATGTCCTAAGCGTTTCTGCCGTCCATGCCGAATATCACGCCTTGGTTACTTATCACGACTCCTGCTCCGGTATGCGGGAGATGGGCGTTGTCGATCAGCCGCGCACGCTTCTACGCACCGTGAAAGGGCTTATGCTGGTCGAGGTAGATGACCGCGAGGCGTGTTGCGGTTTTGGCGGTACGTTTTCCATCAAATATCCGGATATTTCCAACGCCATGGTTTCGCGCAAGATTAATGCGCTATCGGCAACCGGCGCCGATGTTGTGCTTGGCGGCGATTTAGGCTGCCTCATGAATATCGCAGGCAAGCTATCGCGCGAAGGCTCGCACGTGGAGGTGCGGCACGTCGCAGAAGTGCTGGCGGGCGTTACTGAGGATGCTCCGCCTATTGGCGGCGTCGAATAGTTTGGTTTGTCTCTCACGCGCGGTGCAGATAAACTCAACGTAAAACAATAGCCGGAATACGCTCTTGCAACCGAAATGCCGCGCCTTTAAAGCCAACAGCAGCGCCGCCCTCGCCGATGAAGCGCTACAGCGCGCTCTGGCCCGCGTGCCCGCTGGGTTCATCGCCAAGCGCGCGGCTGCCCGCGTCGCCTTACCAGAGTATGATGCTCTCTGCGCGCAAGGCACCGAGATTAAAACGCACACGGTCGCGCATCTCGATCTTTACCTGGAGGCATATGAAAAGGCCGTCACCCAGGCAGGCGGTCATGTGCATTGGGCAGCGACCCCTCAGGATGCAAACGACATCATCACCGGCATTTGCCAGGAGGCGGGCGCGCGGCTCGTCACCAAGGGCAAATCGATGGTCACCGAGGAAATCGCCCTTAACGCTGCGCTGGAAGCGGCTGGCTACGAGGTGGCCGAAACCGATCTTGGCGAATATATCATCCAGCTTCGGAAAGAGACGCCCAGCCATATTATTGCGCCTGCAATCCATTTGAGTCGCGAACAGGTTGCTGGCGATTTCCGAAGCGCTCATAAGACCTTACCAGAAGAACGTTCGCTAGATACCCCGCCGGAGCTGGTCGCCGAAGCGCGCGCCATGCTGCGGGGCAAGTTCCTCACCGCGGATGTGGGGATCACGGGGGCCAATTTCCTGGTAGCCGAGACCGGCAGCGCCGTGACCGTCACGAATGAAGGCAATGGCGGTCTGACACAGCTTTTGCCGCGCGTGCGCATCGTAGTGGCGGGCATTGAGAAAATCGTTCCCACCCTATCGGATGCAAGCGCTCTGACGCGTGTGCTGGCGCGCTCGGCGACGGGGCAGGAAATCACCATGTACACAACCTTTACTTCCGGCCCCCGGCGCGAAGGCGAAACAGACGGCCCGGAAGCCTACCACGTTGTGCTGGTGGATAATGGCCGCTC
>JARRLC010000018.1:0-26263 GCA_037387425.1 Alphaproteobacteria bacterium | reverse complement strand
GTTGCGCTTCACCGCCAGACCAATCTCGAAATGAAAGGGCAATTTGGAGCCAACAAACGGTGGGATATCCAGGTTACAGGCAATACTTACGATGGGCAGCAATTTTTCAGATCACTGTTCTCAGCCGGACGTCTTAGCGAAGATCAACCACCGCCCGCAAAAGACGCAACCGATATCGATGTAAAAGTTGACCTTGAAAAGGTAATTGGTTTCTTTGATACAACTGCCTCTAAGGTTTCCATCAAAGCTCAGCGTCGCAACGGCAAGATATCGTTTCTTAATATGCATGGCCGGTTGGGCAAAAAAGACATTATAATGGCGCGCGTAGAACAACAAAAAAATGAGCCGCGCATGCTGCTGGTCGAATCAACAAATGCGGGAGCAGTATTCCGATTGGTTGGCTTCTATCCTTCAGTGCAACGTGGTAAGTTAACGCTTACAGTAAACCTTGACGGCTCAGGCTATGCAGAAAAAGAGGGAGTATTAATCACTCGCAATTTTGCTATCGCGAATGATGTGGTCATGGGCGAGGTGATTTCCAACTCCCATACAGGCAAGCGCCGTTCCCGCAAGAAACGGGCGAAACAGCAGCAATATGCGCAGTACGAGCGGTTCGACTTTGACTCCATGCGCATTCCGTTCTCGGTAGGATGCGGGCAGTTCGTGCTGCATAAAGGCGTGCTCAAAGGGCCAGCCATGGGCGTTACATTACGCGGCAAGCTTGATTTCAAACATGAGCGTATGCATTTGTCTGGTACGTATACTCCTGTCTATGCGCTCAATAACATTGTCAGCGTTGTGCCTATTCTGGGAGATATCCTCACCGGCCGCGACGGCGAAGGCATGTTTGCGCTTAGTTTCTCTGTGCAAGGCCCGATGAAAAAGCCCGATGTGCAGGTTAATCCGCTTTCGCCGCTGGCGCCTGGCGCAACACGTCAAATTATGGAAGACCCATCAGTGCCGCGCATTACGTCCCCTGACGGACGCTGCCGATTACAAAACGGCAAAAGCGTGCGTGCAAGCCGACGGCAATCCAACGCACGCTAGATTACGAGAACGCGCCTTTATGCACAGTTCGACACAAGAAAGGCCGGTGGTGATCGTTGGCGGCGGGCTAGCGGGACTATTCACCGCGCTTAAGCTCGCACCGCTGCCTGTTATCCTCATAACACCCCGCACGCTTGGCGAAGGCGCGTCCAGCGCTTGGGCGCAAGCCGGTATCATAGTCAACGCCGTGTCATAGGCGTGCGTGGCGATCAGGCCGGATTAGCCATCATGGTGGCGCTTACAACAGCCCTACGCGCTACGCCATCCATCCGCGTGTGGGAAGGCGTAGCCGCGCATGACCTGGCAGTGTCCGATGGCGCTGTGACAGGCGTATTTTACACACCCGTCAGCAGCATCGAGAGTGGCGGCGGTAATGATTGCGGCGATTCGCGCACGCCGCCTGCGTTTCTCGCCGCCCGCGCCGTGGTGCTGGCCACGGGAGGCATCGGCCAGCTATTTGCGCTCACGACCAACCCGGTTGAAGCACGCGGCGAGGGACTGGCCATGGCCGCTCGCGCTGGCGCAGTCATTGCCGATCCTGAATTCGTGCAGTTTCACCCTACCGCGATTGCCGTTGGCAAAAACCCAGCGCCGCTTGCCACCGAGGCGTTACGCGGAGAAGGCGCGACGCTCATCAATAAGGCTGGCGAGCGCTTTATGCTGGCGGTACATCCAGATGCCGAATTGGCCCCTCGCGATGTCGTGGCGCGCGCAGTGCATCAGGAAAACACCAGCGGACGCGGCGCATTCCTCGATTGCCGCGAGGCAGTGGGCGACGCCATGTCGGATCATTTTCCCACGGTTTACTCAGCCTGTATGGCGGCAGGCATCGATCCGACGCGCCAGCCTATTCCAGTGGCTCCCGCCGCGCATTACCACATGGGCGGCGTGATGACTGGGATGGACGCGCTCACCAGCCTGCCTGGCCTGTGGGCCGTGGGCGAGGTGACCTGTACGGGATTGCATGGCGCAAACCGGCTGGCTTCCAATTCGCTGTTGGAGGCCGTAGTGATGGGCGCGCGCGCCGCTGAGGCTATTATGGGGATCTCCACCCCTGCCAGCGCCACGCCCCTCCAGTCCCCGCCTTTGCCAGACATAGCTGCTCCGCTGGCAGCTCCGTATGGTGACGCCTCTGCCCTGCTGCATGAGCTGCAATCCGCGATGGCGCAGCATGTGGGCATGGAGCGCGACCGCGCAGGGCTCATTTCCGCGCTTGGTGTGATTGAGCGCATCGCCGCCGGGGTTGCGGGCACCTCACCGCTGGGTAATATGGTCGAGGTCGCGCGTTTTGTCGTCGTCGCAGCGCTTCAACGCGAGGAAAGCCGGGGTAGCCATTATCGTACAGACTATCGCGAGACTGCCACCGAGGCGCGGCGCGGGCTTTTCACCCGTGAAGCAGTGATTTCGACCGCGGCAAAAATACTTGGCTCGCGTTAACTTCCAACTTCCAAGAAACAATGAGTATGTCACTTCCTACACATCTGGTCGCCGCTGCTGTTGAAGCTGCCTTAACTGAAGACTTGGGGCTTTCCGGCGACATTACCACCAACAGCATCATTCAGGCTGGCGAAAAATCGTCGGCGCGCATTGTGGCTCGCCAGGACGGGCGCGTGGCGGGGCTGCCTCTGGTGCGCCAGGCGTTCCTCTCGCTCGATACGGCGATGGAAATCGACACCCGCATAGACGACGGCGGCGACGCGGCGGCGGGCGACACCATCGCGCAATTGCGGGGCGAAACGCGCGCGCTTCTCACCGCTGAGCGCGTGGCGCTGAACTACCTCGGGGCTTTGAGCGGCATTGCCACGCACACGCGAAGTTTCGTCCAGGCAATCGCCGGGACGACCGCGCACATTTGCTGCACGCGCAAGACCACGCCCGGCCTACGCGCATTCCAGAAATACGCTGTGCGGATGGGCGGCGGCGTTAACCACCGCTTCGGACTGTTCGACGCCGTTCTGATCAAAGACAATCACATCGCGGCGGCTGGCGGCATCGGCGCGGCAGTAGAGAAAGCGCGGCGCGAGGCCGGGCATCTCGTGAAAATCGAGGTGGAGGTGGACACCCTCGCCCAGCTTGAGGAAACGTTGCGTTTCCCCGTAGATGTCGTGCTGCTGGACAATATGGATACGGACACTCTGCGTCAGGCGGTCGCCATGGCGGGCGGGCGCGTAGTGCTGGAGGCTTCCGGCGGGGTGACGCTCGCCACCGTGCGCGCCATCGCCGAGACGGGCGTCAACCTGATTTCCGTGGGCGCGCTGACGCATTCATCACCGACGCTGGATGTGGGGCTGGATTTTTAAGTTGATAGAAGTAAACCGCAATTTATTTAAAAGTATCATCGGCGTGTTCACAGCGCATTTCCCAAACTGAGTTAATTTGCTGTCAGTTAGTGCGGGAGTAGTGCGTATTAGAGCGATCAGCGTTTTTACTCGGCGAAGCAATATAGCCGAGCGGAAACGATAGAAACTCTAGCCCTCCCGGGATCGGGAAGGAGTGTATTCGTGCCTCTCACACGTCTTGTTTATCACAGCCGCTGCGCGCTTAGCGATAACGCCCAGCAACGTCTTGAAGAGCTGCGCTCAATGCTGGCGACGGCTAACGAGAAAAATAGCGAACGCAATATTACCGGTGCGCTTGCATTTGACGACATGCATTTCATTCAAGTGTTGGAAGGCGAGCGCAACGATGTTTGGGACATCTTCCAGCACATCATGCGCGACAATCGCCACACCGAAGTGAGACTTGTTCAGTTTGTGGAAGTGCCGGAGCGTCTGTTCAGCAACTGGTGGATGGCTCTGGCCAGACGCACGCCCGAAACGGCCAGCCTTTTTGACCGGCTCACCGGCGTTAATGGCCAGTTGAACATGGACGAACTGACCTCAATGGAAATGATGCATCTCATGATCAAGCTGGCTGAAACCGGCTTCGACCGCGAGCTGATGCCTGCTGGCAAAGTGGCAGTGGCGAAAGCCGGTTAGATCAGGCACGGGAAGGGCGGGGCGGCTTGGCGATTGCCTTCCCCGCTTGCCCTTTCGTCCCGCCGTTACCGTCCGACACCGTTTTGCCGGGGAGTCCAACCTCCGCCCCAAGTGCGGCGGTGGGGATGGTTTCTGCGGTGCGGCTGATATTCTTCCCGCCTTCTTCGCCGCTCTGCTGAGCGCTGCTTTCGTTGCTTCGCGGCAGAACGCCGCTTACGCCGCTTCTTCATCCACGAAGGTTTTTCGTTTTTCTTGCGCGGTTTTTCTGCGCGAGGTTCGTCAAGTCGGTGGGAGCGACGAATTTCTCGCGGCGGGAGATAACTGGGCACACTCGCTGTGTTGTCCACGTCATCTGCGTCGTCCGTGTCGTCCACGTCATCCGCTTGCTCTGTATCGTCACCATCCGGATCACCGGAAGCGACCGATTGTTTTTGTTTGCTGTCTTCGTCTGCACCAGGCTCTGGCGTTGTTTTTGAGGCTGAGGCTGCATTCTCTGCCGCCTCTCGTGCTGCGGCGGCTTTTGCAGCGGCCTCTTTCGCGGCCTGCTCTATCTCAGCGGCTTCTTTCGCTGCCTTTTCTGCCGCTGCTTTTGCCTCTGCCGCTTTGCGCGCAGCTTCTTCCGCCGCCCGTTTCCGCTCTTCGGCTTCTTTCGCAGCTTTATTTCTTGCTATCCGTGCTCTCTCGACTGCTTCCTTCGCGGCTTTTTCCCTAGCCAGACGTTCCTTCTTGGCCTGCTCTCGCGCTATCCGTGCTTTCTCGGCGGCTTCTCTGGCGGCTTTTTCCTTTGCCAGCCGTGCCTTCTCAGCCTGTTCCTGAGCGGCCCGCTTCCGCTCTGCTGCTTCCTTTGCGGCTTTTTCTTTTGCCGCTGCATTTTCTGCCGCAGATTTCGCGGCGCCAAACGGTATGTTCAGAGGACCATCGGATTTTGCGCGCTCAGGCTTCGTCGTTTTATCCTTTGACGCGTTGGCATTGGCGATTTTGCAGCCCTTCCCACCGCCGCCACCACGGCATTTTTTGCAGTAGCCGTCAGGATAGTTGCGCAGCGATACGACCAAGTCGCGGTTGGGCCAGTCGGGCCATGAGAACCTGGCAATCCGGTTAAAGCGCTTGACCGCCGATCTGCTGGAGCGGCCCCATCTTTGTTTGACATTGCCGGTAAAACACCCCAGCCGCGCCAATTCGCGATGGACCTGCCGTCCGAGATTTACCCCGCCATCAAGAATGTTGCTCTCCGCCTTTTTCGGCGAAAGATTGTCCGCTTGTTCCTGGAGCGCTACTGTCGGTTGCGATGTTTTCTTGCTGTCAGCAGATTTGGATTTGTCAGCCTTGTCCTCAGTTGAAGACTTGGAATCAGTTTTGCTGTGCTCCGTCGTTACGACGGCAGCCGATTGGTCGCCCGTAATCACGCCGGGATCATCACGCTGAATGGTCATGATGAAGCCCAGAATAATCAAAATCAACAATACGATGCTAATTCTGCTCATACCCGTTATTCTCCCGCCGGGTAACAAACATTCATTGCAGGAGGCTGCGCCGCCGCTACCGCGTCAGACTCCGACTATAGACTTTTGCGTATATTCTTATGGCACGATTTTAGCAAAAATCCGCCGCACTCAGATATTTTTTGCATGCATCTCATTCATGTGGTGTCTCATGGGATACTTACAACTTAGCCACAATCGCTGTTAGTATCCTTCTGGACGTTAACAGCGCCTGAACACACTAAATGTAGTACACACCACCTCGCGGCTATGCGATCTATTGTACGTAAAAGTTAAGCTTTTGTTTAGGATTACGAATCAGATAATAATTATCCACAGTGAGGGGGCCAGCATTATCTCCCGCCTTAATAACAGGCTATACACCTTCGATCCTTGCGGCGGATCTTGGGTAAAAATGGCCGAAAAATGTTGAGCAGTGTACAAAGTGCTCTGCGTTCCACAGGCGGGATTGGCCAAAAGATTTGTATATTCCCAATGCTTTGCATGTCCATTTACGTGTGAGTAGATGTGCAAGCTTTTTATCTGGCCGGGCATTTTCATGCGCCACGGGCAGACAGCAGGGATTCGAGTTCGCTGAATGCCCCCCAAAAAATTTATTGCGCCAGAACTTGGCGTTATATGCGAGGGGGCAGTTATGAGGCATGTTTTCGGGGTTTTAGGCGTAATCGCGGCGACGATACTACTTTGCGTGTCTGCCGCCATGAATTGGCAATACGGTTTTAGCCTTGGTAAAACGCCGTTCGATTCACACATTTTTGGCGCGGCTAGCATCGCAGCCGATGGTATGAAGGCGTTGATGCCGTTTTTCATCTTCTCAGCCTATCGCAACCGGAATTGGTCGCAAGCGCTGGGCGGTTCGGCGCTTTGGGCTGTGTGCATCATCTACGCTATGACTTCAGCGCTCGGATTTTCAGCGCTCAATCGGTCCGACACATCCGGCTCGCGCGCGGCGCAAGTGGCGCAATATAAAGACCTCCGCGGTGAAATGGACCGTATCAAACAACAGCAATCATGGCTGAAGAAGCACCGTTCAACAGGTGCTGTGTCAGCAGAAATCGAAGCGATTAAACAGAACTACCGCTGGACAACATCCGCTGGATGTACGGACGTGACGTTGCCTGAAAGCCGTGAGGTCTGCACCAAATATCACAAGCTGAACGCAGAACTCGCAGCAGCCAAGCAAGATAAAGCGCTCGAAGAACGCAAGGCTGTGGTTAGCCACAAGTTGGCCACAATGGAAAAAGGCGGCGGCGTGCAAGAAGCCGATCCACAGGCCGCCATCATCTCCAACTTGTCGGGCATGGACATCACGAAAGTAGAAACCGGGATGACTATTCTGGTGATGTTGCTGGTCGAACTTGGGTCCAGCCTGGGGCTTTACGTATCCACCAGCACCTGGCGGATAGAAGACCAGGTGCCAGCGCCCAGACCGGAACAGCCCAAAGTGGTTGAGATCATCAATCCCATGCAAAATCATGCGCATATGCACATGCATACGCCAACGCCTCGATATCAGCCACAAATCCAAATTCAGCCAGCTTCGCAGTTGGCGCTACCGAAAAGCGATATCGAGACCTATTTTGAGACGCGTATTAGCCAGGACGATGGCGCCAGTGTCACCGCGCTCTCGCTGTATGACGACTATTGCGAGTGGTGTGAGATTGCGCAGCGCCAGCCGGTTGGCCTTCCGATCTTCAGCCGCCAGCTTACTGAACTGGGCGTGCAGAAGGCCAAGATTGCAGGGAAAATCCGCTATATCGGCATCCGCATCGGTAGCTTTGAAGATGACGAAGATAACGCCAATTTGGCGGCAGTATCATAAAGTTGACGTTTCCCCCTTGATGGCTGCTTAAAGCCATGACGTCATCACTAGGCAGCGGGATGTATTTCCCGCTGTCTTTTTTTGCGCTTCATAGAACGAGTTGCGTTGCATTTCGTATTATTGAATGACTATGTGCATTTAAACAAAAATAAAGCCGCATAAAGGCTGCGGCTTTATAATTACTTTATTCGATTAAAGCACGTTGCTATGCGGCGCGCACTTTATGTAAGAATTTCAGCATTTCGCCTTGCAGTGCTTCTGATTGACTTGACAGATCGCGCGCTGCCGAAAGCACCTGACTTGCCGCCGCGCTTGAATCCTCCGCCGTGTCACGCACGCTGGTGATGTTTTTGGCGACTTCAGCGGTGCCCTCGCTGGCTTGATGCACATTGCGGGCGATTTCCTGCGTCGCCGAACCTTGTTCTTCCACGGCGCTGGAGATCGTGCCGGCGATTGAATCCACCTCATTGATGGTTTTGGTAATCGCTTCGATCCGGTCGATGGATTGCTGAGTGGACGACTGAATGCCGGTCACCTGGTCGCTGATTTCAGCGGTGGCCTTGGCGGTTTGTTCAGCCAGCGCTTTCACTTCCGACGCCACGACCGCGAAACCACGTCCCGCCTCGCCAGCGCGCGCGGCTTCGATAGTGGCGTTAAGAGCCAGCAGATTGGTCTGCGATGCGATGTTGTTGATCAGATCGATAATACCGCCGATCTTATCTGCCGCCTTGGCCAGTTCACGGACCTGTTCGCTAGTGCGCAAGGTTTCGTCAGCGGCGCGGCTGGTCATGCTTGAAGACTGCTGCACTTGGCTGGAAATTTCACGCACTGAGCAGGAAAGCTCCTCGGCCGCGCTGGCCACCGTCTGCACATTGGCGGAAGCCTGTTCTGACGCAGCGGCTACCGAAGTTGAGCGATCGCTGGTGGCCTTGGCGCTTTCGGTAAGCGCTTCCGCTGTGGTGCTAAGCTGAGTAGAGGCCGACGCCACGATGCTGATGATGGAACCGACGGCTTGCTCGAAGTTGGCGGCCAATTCCATAAGTTCGGCTTTGCGTTGAGCTTCGGCGCGTTTTTCGGCTTCGGCCTGTTCCTGGCGCATACGTTCGGTTTCTTCCAGGTTGCCTTTGAAGACCTGGAGTGTATCGGCCATTTCGCCAACTTCGTCCTTACGGCCAAGGACAGGAACTTCAACATGGGTGTTACCGTTGGCGACCTCGCGCATGGCGGCGCATACGCCGACAATTGGCTTGGCAATGCCGCTACCGATGACCCAGGCGAGGAAAGCGCCCAAAGCTAGGCCTCCGAGAGCGAGGATGATTGTGAACCGCTCGGCGGCGTGTTCGATATTAACGACTTCCTGGGCAATCTTCGCTTCTTCAGCTGTCGAGCTTACAACGATTTTATGGATTTCTTCGCCGATCAAGTCGCCTTGCTGCTTCATAGCGCCGTTCAAGAGTTTGTCGAGTTGGTGCGAGTCTTCGGCGACTTTGATGGAGGCAGTGTGGTATTGTTCTAATGCTGCCTTGGCTTCGTCGATACGTTTGGCTATGGGCTTGCCTTTGCCAAAATCCTGAAGTTGCTTTACAGCATCCATAAGCCCTGCAAAGGTCGTTTTCACTGATTCTTTTAGCTTATTATCATGGCGCACTATCATTTTTGTAATATAAAGTCGGATTTTGATAATTTCACGTACGATTTTGTTTGCCGATTCTGCGACAAAGAAGTTGTTTGTACTTTCAGAATCCTCTTCAATTTTGGCGAACAATTGTAATGTTTTCTCGCCTAGTGGATCTATTACATCACGTATAAGTTTGTCTTGTTCTTTTCGTAACGCGATTATTTTATCGGTACTTGCGTCGTATTCTCTGAACTGACTATCAATTTGTTTGATCAAACCATGCCGCTCAGGATTTTGGATAAATTCTAATGCGTGCTTGAGAGTTTTGCTGGTTGCCTCACGATGTATCTTAAGAGACGCAATATGAGCCTCATCGCCCGTCGATGAGAACTCACGAGCAAAGCGCTGAACATTTAAAAAGCTCTGGTTAAGTTTCGAAACGAGACTGGTTACTTCGACACGCTGCCGGTAGATGTCATTATCGTTACCTATGTTTATGAGGGAGCGATAATTTAAGGCGGAAGTCACGATGAAAAGCGCCAGGACCATAAGAAAGCCAATCCCAATCTTGGTGGCGATCCTGAGATTGTTGAAAGTTGAGAAAAGGTTGTTCTGCATGGATAGTCTCGCGCTTTGATTGCTTCTCTGATTGTTATGTTTCTGTTTAGGAAACAGGGCACACTAATTAGATGAATGTATTATCACGACATATCATAATTATATGTAAAACGGTTTGTGTGTTTCAGCTTAATTGTTACAATAAAAATGAAATCATTGAATTTATATTCGTTTCACCTAAAAGCATTGCTGAAGTCTTCTTATGAAGATGCTTGATGATAATTTTTAATATTTATTTGTCTGTTAGTTAACCCGTTTATGCCATTGATGCTGAGCAAAATGCCGTCCTAATTTTGATTATGGGTATCAATATGCTCAGCACTCTCGAACGTCAGCCTCAGGCGTCCGTTTCTGAAAGCATGAAGCAATCTTCGCTTCAGACGAAAAAAGGCCTGATCTGTCAGGCTATTGATATTCTCAGTAGTTGCAAGCCAACAGGCGATACACTTGAAGATCGTGAATTACGGGATTCGCTGAAAAAGACGTCCGCCCTGTTACAAGCCCGTCAGTGCGAAACTCTGCGTGCGCAGGCCGGATATGTGCGCGAGGTTTCAGAAGCCGCGATATATATCGGCTGGATCACCCATGACGTCAGCGAAGTGGCGAATAGCTCCACAGCCATCAGTGAAAGCGGAGCAGAACTCGCCACCGCCGCAGGACACATCACCGAAGCCAGCCAGTTTTGCTCGGTAGAAATCGCCAGTGTGCGTGACGCCATGCAAAAAGGCACCGAGGATATGCGGTCTACTGGCGAAGCCATGCACGCTGCCGCTACGCGGGTCGGGACGATTTTAGAGCAGGTCGCCAAACTTGAAAACGCAGTAAAACAAATCGCCGAGATGGCCAAAACCATTGACGCCATCTCGCGGCAAACGAATTTGCTGGCGCTTAACGCAACCATTGAGTCGGCGCGCGCAGGTGAAGCCGGACGCGGTTTTGCCGTTGTGGCTTCAGAAGTGAAAGTCCTTTCAGGAAACACCGCCAAGGCCACCGAGGAAATCCGCACACGCATTGAAATGCTGTCATCCGGTATGGAGGCTATCCGCCAGGTCACCGAGGCGTCAGTCAAGGCTGTGTCGAAAGGCGAGGAAGAGGCAAACGCCGCAACGGCCGGTTTCGAAACGCTAAGCAAAAAAATCGTGAATGTGGATGTGCATCTCTCGGAACTTTCTCATCATATCGCCACACAGCAGTCAGCTACCGCAGAAATCGCCAAAAGTGTTACGAGCATCAGTGAGACGGCCACAAAAGTACGTACTGAAATCAGGTCTTCGCTGGAACGCAGCACCAAAGCGGAAGAATACAGCCTTAATGAAATCACCAAAATCGGCACATCTTCTATAATGCAGTATATAAAAGGCCGCGAATTGCTTACCGCCGCTGCAGATTTCACCGTATGGAAACGCTGCCTTGCTTCCACGTTGGTGGGCATTACCTCGCCTTCAGCAGAGCTGGAACTTAGCAAGCACAGCAAACTGAAAGAATGGCTGAACAAAGTAACTGATCCGAAGATCACGCGGGATGTGAATTACACGAGATTGAAATCATCGGTGGATACGGCCGAAATGTCCGCGAAGCAGATGGTGAACTACATGCGCCAACAGGATTGGGACAAAGCGTCAGAAGCATATATCACGGCTGAGAACATGATTGAGGTCATAATCGCGGCTGCTACCGATCTGTTCGACGCGCAATACGCATCCGCGGCGTAAGCTGGCAACCGGCGATTTCGATGCATTTCATGATATAAAGGCGTGTGCAGCCAAATGTCCTGCTTGGCAAGCCTTCCCCGGATAGCATAATATTGCGCTCAAGAATCTTTTTCCCGTATTCTGCGGGTGACAGGATCCAGGGGGACAACATGAGCGATTTCGCTGCTGCACACCAAAACATGGTCGATTCGCAAATCCGGCCACATGCGGTTACCGATAGAAGATTGCTGCAAGCGCTTTACACGGTTGATCGTACTGCTTTCGTGCCGCCTGCACAGCATCCTCTGGCGTATATGGATGCTCCGCTACAGATAGAGGTGGCGTCTGCCGATCGTTTAGCGCGATATTTACCGGCGCCCGGCGTTTTTGCCCGGCTGGCGCAACTTGCCGGCGTGCGTCCAGAAGATAAAGTGCTGGATATCGGCTGCGCGACTGGTTATTCCACAGCGATTTTCGCGCATTTGGCGCAATCGGTGGTCGCGGTGGAAAGCGATGCCGGGTTGGCGGCTCTTGCGCGAGATACGCTGGCGGAATTGCGGTTGAAAAATGCTGAAGTCCATAACGGACCGCTTGAAACTGGCGCGCCAGATAAAGGCCCATTTCAGGTGATATCTGTGAACGGACGGTTGCCACGCAAGCCCGAAGCATTGCTTTCGCAGCTTGCACCGAATGGGCGGCTTGTGGTGATCATCGGCAACGATGTTTTGGCAAAAGCGCATATATTTACGCGCGTTGATGCTCATTTGGAAAACACGATCGCATTTGACGCAATGGCGCCATTATTACCGGGTTTTGAAGAGGAACGGGTATTTACGTTCTGAGCATAACGCGACAAAAAGGCAACGTAGCCTGAAAAAGAAGGCGTTTGAGCAGCACGATTTGCGGGTTTGTCTTTTCAACATGGGGGCGAGAAGACTATCTGTGCGTGTAGACAGGGCGGATGGGAGTTCCAGCGTGCCCCCTTATGGCATTTAAATTTTTTAGGTGCTGAGGAAGGGATTCGCAATAAATGCAAAGCGATTTTACACAAGCAAAGAAAAAGGGCGTGTATAAACATGCGCTCTTAACTGCAACGGCGTTGACCGGTTCTTTGCTTCTAATGGCGGGCGCAGTTCCTGCAAGCGCGGAAAGTTTGCGTGAAGCGCTTTCTACGGCGTATCTTCATAATCCGACATTAAAGGCCGCCCGTGCACAGCTTCGCGCGACCGATGAAGGCGTGGCGCGCGCGCGTTCCGGTTATCGTCCAACGATAAGCGCCTCCGGCGATGCGTCCTTCGTGAATACAGATATCAAGTCTGTCGGAAAGATCGATTCCTATCCGCAGAATTATTCTGTCACCCTCAGCCAGCCGATATTTCGGGGGTTTCGCACCATAAACGCCATACGTGGCGCTGACGCCGCTGTTGAGGCCGGTCGTGAAGATTTGCGCGCAGCCGAACATCAGGTGCTGCTGTCCGCCGTGACCGCCTACGTTAATGTGGTGCGCGATCAGGCGCTTCTCAATCTACAGCGGAACAACCTCAATGTGCTGCGCGAGCAGTTGAAAGCCACGCAAGACCGTAAAGAGGTTGGGCAAGCCACCAAAACCGATGTGGCCCAGGCCGAAGCTAGCGTGGCGGGCGCGAAATCCGCCGTTAGCGCCGCGCACGCGCAGCTCCAAGCCAGCCGCGCGGTTTACGCTCAGGTGATCGGCAAAATGCCGAGCCGGTTGCGCGATCCTGGTCCTGCGCGTTGGGCGCCGCGTTCACTGAAAAATGCTCTGCGTATTGGTGAGGGCGAGAGCCCTTCCATTCTCGGCGCCATCTTCCGCGAACGCGCGCAAGAATATGTCGTGAAACAGACCAAGGGCGAATTGCTTCCCGAAATGGCGCTTCAGGCGAGCTATACCCATTCGCTGGAGACCACAGCAGGGTATGAACGCCAGAATACCACCACCGTTACTGGCAAAATCACTGTGCCGCTGTATCAAGGCGGTGAAGTTCACGCACGCATTCGCCAAGGCATTGAGACGCAGGCTCAGCTCAGGCATCAGATCGACGCGGCGCGCCAAGAGGTGCGGGCAAACGTCATTTCGGCGTGGGGAACATTTAGCGCCGCACGCGCGCAGATCATCTCAGACAACGCTCAAGTTGACGCAAACCGCGTTGCTTTGGACGGCGTGAAGAAGCAGGCCGAAGTTGGAGAACGTACAGTTCTCGACGTGTTAAATGCCGAGCAGGCTCTGCTTGATTCGAAGGTTAAGCTAGCCACATCTCGCCGTAATCTCGCTGTCGCTTCCTATTCTCTGCTGTCAGCGATTGGACGCATTTCTTCTGCCGATCTGTACTTAAATGTTGAACAGTACGATCCTGCCAAACATTATTCTGAGGTTGCGCATAAGTGGATCGGCTGGGATACCTCCACAGAGGGAGAAGAAGCCGGCCCAGATGTAGCGCCGGTTACCGCAAAGGGCAGAACGCCGGATCAATCCCGGAAAGATGGCCCAGCTTTTGAAGAAGGGCGCTGGTAGACACCGCCTTTTGTCAAAGTGTGGCATTTGCGTCGCAGATTGTTTGGCTAACCGTTCATCCGGGAGCTGGCAATATACTCGACTTATGCGAGAGCCGTGGTAGATTAATGCTTATTTTCTCCTGAATTTTCAGGGCCAATGACCGTTTCTGGACGGCGGAGGTATTGATGCGAAAGACCGAGCAAACCCCTGAGCCTTCCATCGAAGAAATTTTGGCGTCTATTCGCAAAATTATCGCCGATGACGGAGAGCCTACCGCGGGGCCTGCTTTCGATCCTTACAATTCGGACAATGCCGGAAACCAAGCGAGTGGCGCCGATCCCGTCGAACCTGCTGCCGACGGCCCCATCTCGAAAGTAACGACAGTCGCAAAGCCTATCCTGGATAACGAGCCAAGCGATGCCCCCGTTGCCTTCAGCGACGCTGTGGATGCAGAGCGTGATGACGACATTCTAGACTTAACAGACGATTGCTTGCTGGAAGAGCTGCAGAGCCTCCA
This sequence comes from Alphaproteobacteria bacterium, assembly GCA_037387425.1. Taxonomy (GTDB): domain Bacteria; phylum Pseudomonadota; class Alphaproteobacteria; order Rhizobiales; family Rhodomicrobiaceae; genus JARRLC01. Next base: position 11,958 of record JARRLC010000018.1, on the reverse strand, counting down.
CGCGCCAGCTTCGGCAGTGGCGTTTGAGGCTGCTGAATCTGAAGAGGTGTTTGCAGCAGCACAAGAAAAGAATGCAGCTTTTTCGCCATACGGTCCAGCGGACGCATACGACGCTGAGCAAGTATTTGCAGGGGGCGCTAAGCCAGATATTCCGCCGTTGCCGAGCGAACAGGAATTGGCCGAGTTCAACGACGTGATCTCAAATGTCGTTGCTGAAATGCAGCGCATAAACGATGTGAACGCTCCAGAGCTTGAGTACGATCCAGAGCCTGAGTTTGGCCTCACGGATGACTTTATGTCATCTCTGTACGAACCGGAGGCTCAGCCTGCGCTAACGCCAGCGCCAGAACCAGAATTTGAACCAGAGCAAAAGCCTCTGGCCCAGCCAGCTCCTTCCGCTGACTTTATGCCAGCCATGCCAGAGCCTAAAAGCGCCGCCTCTGCTTCGTCAGCGGTGCATGGGGCGACGCCTCCTACCCCCCCAGCGCCTCCTAAAGCTCCAGTGACGCCAGCGAGAAAGCCGGCTGGGTCGGCGCGCAACCGCACCAGCGCTGCGAAGCCAAAGCCGACAAGCGACGCTGAAGCCGATAGCGCGAAGGACGCCGAAGCGAATAATGCTAAGAATGCCTCTCCGGAAGCGACGAGCGACGCCTCGGAAACTCCCAGTCCGCTTATGGAGGCCATTGCAACGTCATTGGTAACGGCGCTTGCTGATAGCAACGAGCGCCAGGAAAAAGCCGATAGCAAAGCTGAAGCAAATGCGGAGGCGGAAGCGTCTGCTGCTACGCCTGAGGTTGCGACTACATCAGAATCTAAGCAAGAGCCGCTGCCTGAGGAGGCGTTCGTCCCGGATCCGGACGACATGGAGCTTGCAAGCTCAACTGCTGAGAGCGCGCCAGCCATCGCTGCTCCCGCGGAAGAGGCGCCAGTGGCTCTTCAAGCAGCAGATGATGAACCGCCTGAACTGCCTGGCGAAGACATCCGCAGCGCGGCGCCGCCACCACCGCCAGCCAGTTTTAAATCCTCTGATGCGCCTCAAGCAAACGATGCGCAGCCAGAACCGCCGGTTACGTCTATCGTTGCCGCTTCCGCCGCCAGCCCGGCTTCCGCCAGTTCTGAGGCATCGTCGGCGCATATGAGCGCTCCGCAGGCAGCGCTGCCCACCGGACTTGACGAGAGCGTACAGGAAATGCTCAAGCCCATGCTTGCTGCGTGGCTTGACGACAACTTGCCGCGCCTCGTGGAAAAAGCGCTCAACGAAGAACTGGCCAAGCGCGATCTGCCGAAAACAGAGCAAGAGTAAACGGCTTCCGCCTATTCATGTGCTGGTATTTATACCGTCGGATCGTTTTTTAAACGGTCGGCCGCCTCGATTACTCGGCGTTCTCTCTCAGCGCGCCGTGCGGCTGATGCTTCGCGAACGCGAGCCACGATCTCTGGCGGCGATGTAATAGGCGTACCTCCTCCAAATGGCGGGGCAGGGGCATATTCCATCGCAAGTTGGATGATGCGCGCCCTTTCCTCGCCTTCGATATCGGCGACGACCTTGAGCGCGGCGTCAATGCCGGATGTAACGCCTGCTGAGGTGTAGTATTTGCCATCGGCGACGATCCGCTCATCTGAAGGGATCGCATCGAACAGCGCCAACAGGTCACGCGCCTGCCAGTGCGATCCCGCGCGCTTGCCTTTCAACAGCCCTGCCGCGCCGAGCAGTAAAGCGCCGGTACAAACGCCGAGAACATATTGGGCTTGCTGCGCGTGATCGCGAATGAAGCTGAGCCATGTTTCGTCGAGCATCGCAATATCGGCGCCTGCTCCGCCAGGGATAACAAGCAAGCCGCAAGGTTTCGCCGTTTTGCGCGTGCAATCTGGGAGGAAGGCCAAGCCTTTATCGGAAACGACAGGGGTGAGCTCAGCCGCCACCAAATTGACAGACCACCCAGGAACGCGGCTGAAAACCTCGTATGGGCCAACCAGATCGAGCGGAACCACGCCAGGAACTGCGATTATGTTGACATGCATGAGGCATTTCCCCTGGGAGCGGGACTATCCCCTCTCGCGCCTTCCTCCGTTTTAGGGGCGAATAGAGAGGGCCCTAATGGAGGAAGGACGGCAATTCGCGTAATTCTTATGTTTCTTCGTCGTTATCGCGGGGGCCGCTGAGCAAACCGCTGACATCGTCGCCAGCGTCGTCATCGTCGTCTTCGATAAACGTTTCGTCGGCATCGCCTTTCAGGGCATCATCTTCGCCGAGATCCACAAGTTCGGTATCCTCCAGATCCGGCAAGTCGCTTTCCGAATTCGCCGTGGCGAGCGGAGCGCTAGCTTCGACAGGATGTATGATTGCATCGTCGTCGTCGTCGTCTTGGGCGTTGCCGCTAGATGCGATTTTCCCCCGATCTTCCATTTGGAAGATCGCTTCGCACATAGGGCAGACAATCGGATCGCGGTTCAGATCGTAAAACTTACCTCCGCAAGACAGGCATACGCGTTTCGTTCCTCGGGCAGCTATTTGTGACATTAAGGTCGCCTCATGAAAATGCAGTCGAATGCAGACAAAATGGAGTATTGGATATGCGCCATGCCGCATTGTGTCAAAGGTAATTATTCGAAGGAAGCTCTTCCGTTAGTCTCGCCTGTCTCTTTCCCATGGTTTGCTAGTAACATTTCATGAGGCAGCCGTAATTTCCGTGCAAGTCGCATATCCAATTGCACGGTGGGGTGGGGAACGGCAACAGATCTTAGTGCAGTTCCCCCCACCGATTAAGCTGAACTCGGTTTAGGCCGTGGTCCCCGGAACGAACGCCGCACACGTTTAAGAATACTGGCGAACAGCCTGCGCATAGGTGGCATTGACGGCCGCGGAGGCGGTGGCGGAGCGTGCTTCGGGTTATACGTATCGGCTTTGTACATAAACGTGCGCATCGCCTCCAGCACCTTTTCACCTTCAATAGTGATAACTGGCTTGTCATCTTTTGTTGGCGGATTATAAACCAGCCCACCTAGAATTTTTTCCCGCCCTCTAGTAAGAGCCTCAGCAATAGCTTTACCATCCTGTGCGCTGATACCAGATTTTTGCAACATTTCTGGAGCATCTCCCTCTGGATATTCGGTGGGGATCCCAAAGAAAACTTTCAGCTCTGTAAAATTTGCAACTTTTTTCTTATCATCGTCGCGTTGTTTTTTCATATGCTCGGTCATATTGAAGAAGGCGCTTTGCACGTTCTTGTATTTCATCAGCGCCAGGAACACCGCGAGGCCATTGCGCACATTTGCCATATTGCCGCTGAAGGCGCCCATATCGCCCAAACGGCGGTTCATCATTTGATCGCCGATTTCCCGACCGTGCAGCGCCAGATCGGACGGCAACGATATGACATTAGCGCTGACAAAACCTGTGCCTGGACCGCCCTGATCGCCTGCGCCAGTGGTCGCAGAGCCGTTGAAAGCTCCGGCGATCTCCGCCGGGCCGGATACGGCGAACTTGTACATGGTCTCATCAAGGATACCGGCCTTTTTCGCAGTGCCGTCAGTGGTGGTTTCCATGAGACGCACAAGATCTATCCCAGCGCCGGAAAGCGCGTTGATCTTTTTATTCACCAGATCGTTGAATTTGGTATTTTCGCGATACGCCCAATACAGTGGAATCCATAACGCAATAACGATCAAGATGCGTGGACCAGTGAACAACACATCCGCAACCGATTTCACGAAATGAGAGACGAAACTGAGTCCTTCGTGAATAAAGGGGCGGATAAGCTGAACATAATCAGGACGTTCCAACGCACACCAAATCAGCGCGCAGAGCCCTAGAAAGAATATGAATAGTTTTAAAATCTTTTTCATATCGGTAGCTGCGAAAGTTAACCATGTTTTGTTAGCGGGCCTCACTGAGGCTTGTCCCCCCGCCAAAAATAAACTTCCGCATCACGGCGCCGCCTCCTCACTTGCGCGCCGTCCGACTGCATCAAATCAAACGTAGACCAAAGGCCCTGTTTGGCAAAATTGATGCACACATATATCTGTTGCATCAATCCCAACAAAGCCAAAGGCTATAGTTTGGCGAAACGATGCATCAGCAAAAAATCGTGCATTGACACCACGTGCCATGTGATTATGTGTCATTGCACTATGGAATAAACTAGGGGGTGACCCCGTTTATTACAGCGTGATAAGATGCCTCGGCTGATAGGCAAATGGAAGTAAAAACTGCTTAGATAGCTTGCAAAAGCTGACATGACGGTGCAAAGAAACATCACGATGACCAAACTTTCGACAATCGCGAACCCGTCGTTTTTCATACGACTATCGGACAAGCTGCTACCATGGATAGCAGCGGCATCCGCAATATTTTTCTGCGTTGGCCTCTATCTCTGCTTCGCTGTCGAACCTGACGCCCGTCATGGCGAGACTGTGCGCATTATGTTCGTTCATGTGCCGATGGCTTGGTTGGCCATGTTTGGCTATATGATGATCGCTATATCATCCATCGGTTCGCTGGTCTTCCGGCATCCGCTGGCCGATGTTTCCGCCAAGGTCGCCGCGCCGATTGGGGCAGCGTTCACGTTCGTTGCGCTGCTGACAGGGGCGTTGTGGGGCAGCCCAATGTGGGGCACCTATTGGAGATGGGACGGACGGCTCACTTCCATGCTCATATTGCTTTTCCTCTATCTCGGCCTTATCGCGCTTTGGCACGCCATTGAAGACTACTCACGCGCGGGCAAAGCAGCGGCCATTCTGGCGATTGTGGGCAGCGTCAACATTCCGATCATCCATTTTTCCGTGCATTGGTGGAATACGCTGCATCAGAAAGAAAGCGCGATACAGTTTAAGATTACCGAGGCAGGTCTTCAAATATCGAGCGGACTGGCTGCGCCGTATCAAGTCACGTTGTGGATGATGCTGCTGGCTTTTACATGCATGTTCATATGGCTACACATGAAGGGCATGCGTGCAGAAATTTTGCGCCGCCGCGTCGAAACCATGACAATCACCAGAGTCAGCCAAGCTGAACAACTGAAACCAGCGGAATAAGAGATAACCAATGGACCCATCGCAAGTTCAGCAGGCGATAGATGCAAGTCAAATGCACCCGGTTACCGCGTTTGTGCGCAGTATTATAGACTTTGGTCCCTACACGATGTTCGTCGTTGTGTCCTATGCGGCGGTATTCATTGTATCCGCATTGCTCATCTTCAATGCGTGGTCCGACGAACGACGCCAACGCCGAGCATTAGCCGCGCTCGAAGCGCGAGGCATTCGCCGCCGCTCCGACGCCACACGTGATGCGCAACAAGAGACATACCAGTCATGAGTACGCCTACGCCAGAAACTCAAGATGACGCGCCATCTGGTCGGTCATTCCTTATTTTCTTGTTGCCTGCGCTGATTTTCGTTGTGATGGCCGTTGTGTTTTTCGCCGCGCTTCAAGAGACCGATCCGTCTCGCCTGCCATCAGTGCTTATCGGAAAGCCCGCGCCGAAATTCTCGCTCCCCGCCATTAAAGGCGTTGCAAGAGATGGCAAGTCAATCCCGGGTTTCAGTTCCGCCGATCTGGCGACAGGCGAAGTCACGGTTATCACCGTGTGGGCTTCTAACTGCATTTCATGTGCGCGAGAACAACCGACGCTGATGGCTTTTAAAGCCAAGCACAACATTCGCGTTTTTAGCATTAATTACAAAGATACCCCGGATGCTGCACGGGCGTTCTTGATGCGATACGGCAATCCGTTCGATGCGATTGGCGATGACCGGAGCGGTCGTGTCTGCATTGACTGGGGGGTATACGCTACGCCCGAGACCTTTGTCGTCGATGGGCAGGGGATCATCAGATATAAATATGTCGGACCGCTGAGCATCGCGGCTCTGAAAAACGAATTGCTCCCTGCTATCGAAAAAGCGCAAGTAAAAGGCTGAGCGGATTAAGGCTCATACGATAAAACTATCAGATCTTAATCAAGACTATCATCGTCATCATATGGGTCGTGCATGATATTGCGCGGTACGTATCCTTTTGGCAGCATCAGCAAGATGAGCACCAAAGGCGGACACAGAAACGCGAACGTTACCCAATAACCGGGATGTCGCCGCTTAGCTGTTGCGACAATTCCAGCAACAATACTTGCCACAAGTGCTGCGGTAAGATAAACGGTAATTGCTATGCCAGTGTCCATACCATGGGTACCTCTTGTCCTTGACGGGTTATCATAAGTAGCTTGCGAAATGTGCTCTTGATACTCAGATGTTTCGTAGCCTTGATCGTATGATATTCTGTCGTTGTGCGGCCTAGGCATTTTACATCCCCCTAATGTGACTATGCCAATCTTATCATATCCTTCTCAATCTGAACGTTTTCCTGTCATTGCTGCCTCTTATGCCAAATCCGGCTAATTAATTTCCGGCAAGAGGCTCCGGCCACCAGTGAAACAACGTACTTATACGGATCATATCGCATTGTTCGATGAGGGCCACGCAACGTTTGCTGACCACTATCTCAAGCGCTTTGATTGTTCTCGAAGTAGGTGTTCACCACAGGCTTATCGGCGAACGCCTGCTGCCAACTGCAGAATTAGGATTAAATGACCCTTTCATATAACGGCTTCGATTCCGTCAGCGCCCCCCCTTACATTATGAATCGATCAGACGGGGTGGGTATCATACGTATTGAACCGGCCTGCGCTCTCGAAAATCATTGTCACCGAGGCTTCAATCGCCATATAAGCTCTTATGGCTAAGTTGGTGCTCCCATTTAAAAAGATGAACGGTCTCGGCAACGAATTTGCCGTGATCGACGCGCGTGCGCGCCCTGTGCATTTTTCAGGCGAAATGGCGCGCGCCATCGCCAGCCGCGAGACAGGGGCAGGGTGCGATCAAGTGATAGTGTTGGAAAGATCATCGCGTGCGGCGGCGTTCATGCGTATCCTTAACGCCGATGGCTCAGAGGTAGAGGCTTGCGGCAACGCTTCACGCTGCATTGCGGCGGTGCTGGCGGCGGAAAGCGGACGCAGCGAGGTGAGCATCGAAACCGGCGCGGAGCTGTTGACCGCCACTGTCAACGCCGATAACACCGTTACCGTCGATATGGGGCGTCCGCGCTTTCAGTGGGATGAAATTCCGCTGGCGCACGCCTTCGATGACACTAACGCCATAGATTACACCGTGGACGTGGGGGCCGCGCCTCCGCTCGGCGCACCCAGTGTGGTTAACGTAGGCAACCCGCATTGCATCTTCTGGGTGGGCGATATCGACGCTTACGACTGGGGCGCTATTGGTCCGCGCATTGAGTATGACACGCTCTTCCCTGAACGGGTTAATGCTTCTATTGCAGAAGTTACTTCGCGCGCGAGTATGCGCCTTGTAGTGTGGGAGCGTGGCGCCGGTCTTACCAAGGCTTGTGGAACAGGCGCATGCGCTGCCGCCGTCGCAGCCGCCCGCAAAGGCTTGACCGGGCGTAAAGTCGCGGTTGAATTGCCTGGCGGTAACCTTACCATAGAATGGCAGTCATCTGATGATCATATCTTGATGACGGGACCGTGGGAATTGGAATATGAAAGTACCTTCGCGTTCGATAACATAGCCGTAACAGCTTGAAACAGGATTAGCAGCAAAGTGACCGAGAATCCGCGCATTATTACTTTCGGTTGCCGCCTCAATGCTTTCGAAAGCGAGGCGATGGCTGGCCATGCGCGAGAAGCCGGGCTGGAAAACGCAATCATTGTCAATACATGCGCCGTTACCGCCGAGGCCGTCCGCCAGACCCGGCAAGCCATCCGCCGTGCGCGCCGCGAAAACCCCGGTGCCCAGATTATCGTCACCGGATGCGCCGCGCAAACTGAGCCGCAAACTTTCGAGGATATGCCCGAGGTAGACTTCATCATCGGCAACGGCGAAAAGATGCGCCCGCAGACCTTCACCAAGCTGGTCAACGGTGAGAACCGGCGCGTCATCGTTAACGACATCATGTCGGTGCACGAAACGGCGCATCATCTGGTGGCCGGGTTCGGCAATCGCGCACGCGCCTATGTGCAAATCCAGAACGGCTGCGATCACCGGTGCACGTTCTGCATTATTCCGTTCGCGCGCGGGCCGTCGCGCTCGGTGCCTGCGGATCAAGTGGTTGAGCAAATCCACGCGCTGGTAGAGGTCGGGTACCGCGAAATCGTACTCACTGGCGTGGACATAACCGCTTACGGGGCCGATCTGTCAGGTGATATGACGCTGGGAGGACTGGCGCGCACCATCCTGCGCGAAGTGCCAGAACTGCCGCGTTTGCGCCTGTCGTCTATCGACACGATCGAGGCGGATGAACTGTTATTGCGCGTGATCGCCGAGGAAGAACGCCTGATGCCGCATTTGCATCTGTCGTTACAAGCGGGCGACGACATGATCCTCAAGCGGATGCGGCGGCGGCATTCACGTGCGCAGGCTGTGGCGTTTTGCGAGGAAGTGCGGCGTTTGCGTCCGGATATCGTGTTCGGTGCCGATCTTATTGCGGGTTTCCCAACCGAAACGCCGGAAATGTTCGCCAATTCGCTCAATTTGGTGGAAGACTGCGGATTGACATATCTTCACGTTTTCCCATTCTCTCCGCGTGTGGGTACGCCCGCCGCGCGCATGCCGCAGCTTGATCGCCGTGACGTGAAGGATCGCGCCGAACGCCTCCGCAGTGTAGGACACGCTGCGCTTAATACGTATCTTGCCTCCTGCCAGGGATCACAAATAAAAGTGCTCGTTGAGGAAGGTAATATTGGCCGCACACCGCAATTCGCTGAGGTGGCCATGAATGAAACCCCGACGCCAAACAGTTTTGTTGAGGCGACCATTACAGGGGTTGAAGCGGGACGCTTGGTGGGAGCTGTGCTTGTATGACGGACAACAGCGGGGAAACGAAGAAAAAGGGGCTGTTCGGGCGTTGGTTCGGTAAAGAGCGCGAAAAAGAAACCGCCGTTGCTGAAGTCACAGAAACGGTGGAGGTGGAAAAGGCGAAGTCTGATGAGGCCTCCGCTGCTCCTCTTGATGCGCCTGCTGCTGCCGAAACCTCTGAAGCGCTGCCCCATCTCGCCACTGCGGATACATCGCTCGCGCCCGAGCCGCCTGCGCCAACCGAACCGCATGCTTCCGCGCCAGCCGAGCCCAAGAAAAGCTGGTTCGAGCGCCTGCGCTCCGGGCTTTCCCGTACATCTTCGCAGCTTGTTGAGGGCATCACTAACGTCTTTACCAAGCGCAAGCTTGATGACGCCACGCTTGAAGATTTGGAAGACCTGTTAATTCAGGCCGATCTGGGCGTTGATACCGCGTCCCGCATCATCGCCAAGCTGTCGGATGGCCGCTACGATAAGGAAATCGCTCCGGAAGAAGTCAGCGCCATACTCGCCGAAGAAGTGGAAAAGGTGCTTACCCCCGTCGCTGTGCCGCTCACGCTGGATAATACCCGCACGCCGCATGTTATCCTCATGGTGGGCGTTAACGGCACCGGCAAAACCACCACCATCGGCAAATTGGCGAAAATCTACACTGCCGAGGGCAAACGCATTATGCTAGCGGCAGGTGATACATTCCGCGCGGCAGCCATTGAGCAGTTGAAAATCTGGGGCGAACGCACCAATTGTCCTGTAATATCTGGCGCAGCCGGAGCCGACGCCGCAGGGCTGGCATTCGACGCTCTGAGCCGTGCGACAGATGAAAAGCGAGATGTGTTAATCATAGATACAGCTGGCCGCCTGCAAAATAAAGCGCATCTGATGGCTGAGTTGGAAAAGATTATCCGTGTGATTCGCAAGGTAGATCCCAGCGCGCCGCATTCGGTGCTGCTTACGTTGGACGCTACCACAGGCCAAAACGCACTTAACCAAGTGGAAATATTTAAGAAGACAGCAGACGTAACCGGACTAATCATGACCAAGCTGGACGGTACTGCGCGCGGCGGCATATTGGTCGCCATCGCTGCAAAATTTGGATTGCCAGTGCACGCTATTGGCGTTGGCGAGGCTGTGGAAGACTTGCAGCCCTTCGCTCCACGCGACTTTGCACGCGCTATAGCCGGAATGGAAAACACCGTGTGATATGGCGCTACAACGCCTCAGCATACCGAGTTAATAAAAAGGTACCTGTTTAATGAAAGTGGTTTCAAAGCTGTCCCTTGAATTCATGCCGCTGTTTTTGTTTTTCGTCGCCAGCGCGGTGTGGGAAGGGGACTTCATGCGCCCCACGGCGGTACTCGTCATTATGACGGCGGTAGCGCTCGCGGTGACATGGTGGGCCTTTCATCAGCCAGCACTGATGGCGATCATTAACGCTGTGACTGGGATGATCGCAGGCGGCGCCACGCTCATTTTCCACGAAGATACGTTTGTGATGATGAAGCCGACCTTCATCGGCGGCATTTACGCGGCTATTCTTCTGGCAGCTCTTCTTACCAACAAGCCTTTGTTCCGCGCTTTGCTTGGCAGAACCATCCATCTCACCGAGGAAGGCTGGCGTGTACTGACATGGCTGTGGCTGTTCTATTTCGTCTTTATCACCGTTTTGAACGAATATGTCCGGGTGAATTATGGGTTCGAAGAGTGGGCCTTTTTCAAGGTCGCCATACTGGCGCCGCTTACGGTTCTCTACGCAATTCCGCAACGACAGCTTCTGAAGAAATATAAGCCGGTGGAAGAAGAGGTCGTATCTCATACAGCTGCGCCTGTGCGGTCTGCTTCCCCAAAAACTGAACACAACAGCAACGCTAGTCTTTCCGCTTTGCGTGAACCAGTTTCGTAAGAGGTATGAGCGATGCCAAATTTAAAAATTATTCTGGAATTGGGGCCGCTGCTCGCGTTTTTCATAACATATTTCTTCTTCGGTATATTTCCTGCGACGGCAGTTATCATGACTGCCACAATCTTATCACTGATTGCCAGTATGCTTCTCTTCAAGAAATTGCCCATCATGCCGATTGTTTCCGGTGTGCTGGTGATGGTGTTCGGTGGACTGACGCTATATCTGCACGATCCAAGCTTTATTAAGATAAAGCTGACGATTGTTTACACGCTATTTGCGGCGGCCCTTGGCAGCGGGCTGTTGTTTGGATTACCACTGTTCAAAATTATATTAGGAGAAACGATCCAACTTGAGGAAGAAGGCTGGCGAAAGCTGACAATACGCTGGATGTTCTTTTTCCTGACTATAGCAGTATTGAATGAGATCACTTGGCGGAATGTACCAGAGGCTTGGTGGGTAACTTTCAAAACTTTCGGCGTCATACCACTGACGTTTCTCTTTATGATGGCTCAAATGGGGCTGTTGCAGAAATATCAAATTACCGAAGAAGTTTGTGAAGAAGGCCAACTTAAGTAGAAATCAGGAGAGATTTATTTCCGCAAACGTATATTCATTGACGTTATTAATGGGTACAATGACCATTACATCCCTTAAGGGATGAGACGCCGGAAAAAAATCCGGCTTCAGGAGCGGCGGTCTCCGTTGCAGTGACGGGACCGTAGAACGTCAACACAATAAGAAAAGAAGATCACGCTATGGGCACACGCCGAACCAATCTCGCAACTAAAACGGCCTCAACAAAATCCGCTAAGTCGGAGAGTGCACGCAAAGCAGCTTCTTCCGACGCGACGGTGATGCCGTTCCAAGCCTCGCCCGCGCATCTGCTGCATCGCGCTGAGCAGTACGCCGCTGATATTTTTATGCGGGTTGCACCTTCGGGGCTTCTTACGCCGCGACAATACGCCATTCTGGCAGCTATCCAGGCCAATGAAGGTATCAGCCAGACCGGCCTTGTTGAGAAGACAGGGATCGACCGTTCGACCCTCGCCGACATTGTGCGTCGCATGCTCGAAAAAGGCCTTGTGCAACGTGAGCGCACCACCGAAGACGCTCGTGCTTACGCCGTACATCTGACCCGCAAGGGCAGCGACATGCTTCGTAAGATGCGCCCCTATGCCGAAGAGGTGGACCGTCAGA
>JARRLC010000017.1:0-25184 GCA_037387425.1 Alphaproteobacteria bacterium | reverse complement strand
CGCCATAATTTGCTGAATTAACACTCAGTTCGGTGTCCATCCAGATCTTCTTGACGTCAACGTTCATGAACCACTTGCCTTCCAGGTGGATATCAACACCAGCCTGCGCGGCAAAACCAAAGGCGTTGTCAATTTTCAGGTTCGAGTAGTCAGAAGAACCTGCATCCTCACTGAAGAAGACCGTATAGTTCACACCAGCGCCGATATAAGGCTTAATACCGTTGCCCATATCGAAGTGGTATTGCAGCAAGACGGTCGGTGGAAGCAGCCAGACATCGCCTACTTCTGTGTTGGCCAAAAGGCCTTTACCATCAATGGTATGCGGCGTGACGCCAGCAATTACTTCAACGGCAAGGTTTTTGTTGAAGAAATAGGTGAAATCCAGTTCCGGAACGATGGAATTGTCGATGCTGGCATCAGGACCTAAATTATCAATGTTAGAACCATCCAACCTCCAATTCGAGGTCTCTTCATCCGGGATCACGCCCAAGATGCGGCCACGAATCATCCAGCCCGGTCCGTATTCCTTCACATAGGACGGTGCGTCTTTATAGCTTCCGCCCAAATCAGCGGCCATCGCGCTTGACGCGCCCATGGCAGCAAGGCTCATAATCGCTACCAGAAGCCGTTTACTCGTGTTCATTGTTATCCCCCGTAGTCCGTGTCATAAAAAGATACGTTAACCACACATATCACGGGCATAATAGGTTGCTGGATTTGGGCGGTCTATTGTTTTCAAGCTAATGCACGTATTAAGGGTGCTCTCGTGTGTGATAATAGTAACAGATGTAATATGCTGCATGCGTCGAAAGACGAAAATTCACAGCAAATCCCCTGAAATCAGGCGTCAAACCTACCTGCGAGCGCCCCCATCACCGAGTTTTTTACTGCCTGCGCCGCCCGGGAACCGCCCTGTTGCGGACCGTAAAGCACCATCTCCACCACAGGAAGCGGCGGTAATCCGTGCGCGGTATCCAGCACGATCATGCCGGGACTAAGCGAAATCTGCGCCAACGCGGCAATCGCCAGCCCCTCGCTCACCGCTGCCGTAAGAGTGGCGAGGCTAGGACTTTCATAAGCAATTCGGAATGGCAGCCCGTATTTATCCAACAATTCCAACGCCGCCTCTCGAAACGGGCATCCTGGCGAAAACAACGCCAACGGAAGAGGTCGCCGCGCGGCAAGCGCTTCATCGGACGCCACCCAGATGAGCGGTTCACGGCGAACCGTCGTCCCAGCTTCGAAACCGCGCAATCTTGTGACCAGAGCGAGGTCTAACTGTCCTTGATCAACTGCGGCGATCAGGTCCATCGACATGTTGCAGCGAACTTCCACCTCGATATGCGGATGCGAGATCGCCAATTTCCGAAGCATTGCAGGCATGAAGAACGACACATAATCGTCTGGAGCGCCGATACGCACGCGCCCGCTGACATCCTCGCCGCGCGCCCGCACCAGCAGTTCATCGTTCAACGACATGATCCGCCGGGCGTGTTCAATGACGCGTTCCCCCGCAGGAGTGAGCGTCACGCGCTTGCGGTCAGCGATAAGGCGCTCGCCGAGCATCTCTTCCAGGCGGCGAATTTGCATGCTGATAGCTGATTGCGTGCGGTTGAGCCGGGTCGCTGCCCGCGTGAAACCGCCCGTTTCATGCACAGAGAGAAAGGCGCGCAGGCAAGCTGAGTCTAGATCTATCATAAGGATACATTATTCTGGAGGTGGTTTGCATTCACGCCCATGATGATAAGCGTAAGCGCGCAGTCAAGCAACCAGCCTGTCAAAGCAAGCTGCTACCGCCTCCAGATTTTCCGTCAGCGTAGCTTCTAGCGATCTGAAGTCTGGCGCATCGGCGGCGTGACACAGCATGGCTTTCAGCCCTTCCGGAGCCTTAGCGGTATCGAAACGCCCATCAATACACAGCCGAAGCACTTGCGTCAGCCCGTGATATAGCTTTGCGGCATTTAGGAGCGTGGCAGCGTCATCCTCCGCCAGAAGCCCGTGTTTGCTGAGACGGGTCAGCGCATCGATAGTGCACCGGGCCAGCACGTCCGGATGCTCATGCGCATGTATTAATTGCAGATACTGTGCGATGAACTCCACATCAACCAGACCGCCGCGCACCACTTTAATATCCCAAATGTATTTGCTGCCTTTTTCCGCAGCGATCCGTAGGCGCATATCACGCACATGGGCGACGGTTCTGGCGTGGTCGCGCGGCTGGCGCAACACATCGGAGATGGTGGCCGTAACGGCGTCACGCAAGGCGGGCGGCCCTGCAACGACACGCGCGCGGGTTAGCGCCATGTGCTCCCAGGTCCAAGCTTCGCGGGCCTGATAACTTGCAAAGCTGGCGAATCGCGTGGCGACCGGCCCGGCTTTGCCCGAGGGACGCAGACGCATATCCACTTCGTAGAGCTTGCCCTCAGCGGTGGGAGCGGTAAGCGCTGCGATCAGCCGTTGCGTCTGCCGGGCGAAATACTGTGCGGGCGCAAGCGGCCTCGCCCCATCTGACTGAAGCGCGCCGTCGTCATAGTCGTAGACGGTGATCAGGTCGAGATCGGAATTCGCAGTCATTTCTGCGCTGCCGAGCTTGCCCATGCCGATAACGACCATCTGTCCGCCGGGCAGACTGCCGTGCTGCTCCTGCATTTGGGTTTCCACCTGGGCATGCAGCCCGGCAATGAGTTGAGCGGCTATGGCGCTGTAGGCGTGTCCCGCCCGTCCAGCGTCTACCGTGCCGGAAAGCACGCGCACGCCGATAAGAAAGGCTTGCTCTTTTCCCACGGTGCGGGCGCGGTCCAGGCAGTCCTCGTAAGAGCGGCTTTCAGCAAGCGCGGCGTCTACGATGCCAGCCAGCTCTTCTCGCGAAGGCGTATGCCCCAGAAAACCAGGATCAAGCACGGCGTCCATCAGTCGGGCGCGGCGGCTGACGATGCGCGCCAAACGCGGAGCGGTGCCCAGAATATCGGCGAGAAGCCCCAGCAAATGCGGATTGCTGCGCAGAAGTGCGAAAAGCTGCACGCCTGCTGGAAGAGCAGCCAGAAATCGGTCAAATGAGGAAAGCGCGCTATCAGGCTGTGCGGTGCGGACGAGCGCTTCCAGAAGCTGCGGCGTGAATTCGGTGAGCGCTTCGCGAGCGCGGGCGCTGCGCATCGCTGGATAGCGGCCGAAATGCCATCCGCGCACGGTGCTGATCACGCTGGCGGGACTTGAGAACCCCATCTCGGCGAGTGTTTTCACCGTGGCAGGATCGTCGATGTCGCCCACGAAAACCAGATTGCCGTGGCTTTTTTCGCGCGACAGCGTGGGCACGTCCTCAAAAAGCGCCGCGTAATGCGCCTGCACGGTCTCCAGGCGTTGACGAACCGCTGCCGCTAACCCCGCGCCGTTCTCATAGCCGCTTAAGTGCGCCACACGCTCAAATGCGTCGCCAGCGTCGGGCAGCGAATGCGTTTGCTCATCGTTGATCATTTGCAGGCGGTGTTCCAGGCCGCGCAAGAAATGGTACGCCTCGCCCATTTCGGTGGCGGTTTCGCCCGTGATCCATCCGCGCTCCGCCAGTTTTTCCAGCGCCGTCAGCGTGCCGCGCACGCGCAAATCCGGCTGTCGTCCGCCCGCGATAAGCTGTTGCGTTTGCACAAAAAATTCAATCTCGCGGATACCACCCCGCCCAAGCTTCAAATTATGCCCTTCAATGGCGATTTCCGCGTGCCCCTTATGCGCGTTGATCTGCCGTTTCATGGCGTGAATATCGGCAATGGAGGCATAATCCAGATGCTTGCGCCACACATAAGGAGCGAGGTCGTGCAGGAACATTTCGCCCGCTTGCTGGTCGCCAGCCACGGGCCGCGCCTTGATGAACGCCGCACGCTCCCAATTCTGGCCGAAGGTCTCATAATAATGCAGCGCCGCATCCACTGATAACGCCACCTGCGTTGCCCCAGGATCAGGCCGTAGCCGCAAATCGGTGCGGAAGCCGTAGCCATCGGATGTGCGTTCCGACATCAGCTTCACAAGATTGCGCGTGATGCGCACAAAGAACGGCCCTGGCTCAACGCCTTCGCCAAGCGGCGCTTTATGCGCGTCGTAAAACACGGTGAGATCGGTATCGCTGGAATAGTTCAGCTCGCGCGCGCCATGCTTGCCCATAGCAAGAATGATATAACCGCTATCTGCCTCGGGTACGCTTGGGTCTGGCGGGGCGAACTTGCCTTGCTTGGCGGCCTCGCGCAGAAGGAAGCGAACTGCGGCTTGGAGCATCGCGTCTGCCCCATCGCTGAGCGCGTTTGTGACCTGTTCCACGCCCCAAACAGCGCCCAAATCGGCCAACGCGGTTGCAATCGCCAAGCGCCGTTTCGCCTGCCGCAGCGCCTTCATAGCCTCATCGTGACGGCGGGCGCTGGCGAGATCTTCGGCCAAGCGCTCGTTGGATTGGCGGAGGTAGTCTTCCGGCGGCGAGGCGAGGCAGCTTGTGGCTTCGGCGACATCGGCCAGAATGATGCGTGTGAGATAGGGCGACGATCCGAAAACGCCGTGCAGCAACCTGGCGGCTGGTGTTTCCGGCTGAGGCGGAAGGGCGCTGGCAGCCCCGCTCTGCGCGAGCCGCGCTGAAAAGTCGGCCATGAATCGCCCGGCGGCAGCGGCATCATGGGCAATAGGGGTGTGGGTTATGCGATCAGCGAGCGGCGGCAATGGCAATAGCGTGTCCCCTTAAAATCCTAACCCCGATGATTAACTAAGCTTAGGAACAAACGCAAATATGTAAACAGTGCCTTGTTGCGAGGCTCACATCTCTTTCTTCGGACGATAGTCCCGTTTGTCTATGCACTTATCGTATGTAATTCGATCGATGGGAATCCACTGCGTTTTAGTTATACCGC
Source organism: Alphaproteobacteria bacterium (assembly GCA_037387425.1). Classification (GTDB taxonomy): domain Bacteria; phylum Pseudomonadota; class Alphaproteobacteria; order Rhizobiales; family Rhodomicrobiaceae; genus JARRLC01. Next base: position 20,304 of record JARRLC010000017.1, on the reverse strand, counting down.
GAAAATGCTTCACTGCTGGACTATAAGGATAATAAGTAACGTTCAGTTACATCATATTTTACCCCCGCCCCAACGTCTTCCGGTGGCGGGTAATTGCCTTTTCACAGGCGCGTTTGAACTCTTCTTTAGCGGCTTCGGAAGCAGTAAAAATCTCCTCAAACTTAAAGAAGTCCAGCACGAGAAAGTGCCCGATATGCGGGCGTATCAAAATATCCGGCGCGTTTGTCTTCAGCTTTTCCCTGATTATTGTGTTCAACGCAATTTGCGGCGAGCCGACCATCGCTTCCATGAGCGAGGGGAACTGCTTTTTCCCGTCCTTCCCGCGTGATGGCCCTGGCGAAACATCGATAGCAGCGGTCACATCGGCCTCGCCCTTGAACACATCGAACGGCAGCGGATTGACGAAACCGCCGTCCACCAGAACGCGCCCGTCAAGCTCAACCGGCCTGAGCACTCCCGGCAAAGCGGCGCTGGCGGCAATTGCCGGGATAAGCGGGCCTTCCGAGATGACATACTGTGTCTGCATGTAAAAATCAGTCGTGACGGCCAAAAACGGAATTTTCAAGCCCTCGAAAGTGGCGGGCAACTCTGGCGGCAACAGTGCCTCAAGCACGCGCTCGCCCGGAAAAAACGGCATGGTCGCGTTCATCGTCTTGCTTAGGAAGCCAGTGAACGAATTGTCTTCACTGTTCAGACGCGAAAACAACCGTTTGATAACGGCAACGCGCTTGCTAAACAGCTCGGAGCAATAGCTACGCATATCAGCCCCGCTTATGCCCGAGGCGTAAGCCGCGCCCATTAGCGCGCCGATACTCGTTCCCGCAATGATATGTGGGCGGATGCCGAGTTCGTCCAGCGCCTCCAGGATGGGGATATGCGCAATACCGCGCGCACCTCCTCCGCCTAGCGCAATTGCAAAAGACGGCATATCGCCGCGCGGTTCAGCCTGCTGCGTTGACGCCGGCAAGCCAGGTTGAGTGTAAACAGTAACCGCGCCGTTCTTTTCAGACTTTGTCGGGCTCATGGCCCTTTTCAACCTCGATCTATTGCTTTCCATCCGATGTCAGACCGGAAAAAGCCGTCCGGCCAGTCGATCGCCTTAAGTGCTAGATAGGCACGACTCTGCGCTTCGGCAATGGTTGCCCCCAGCGCGGTCACGTTCAGCACGCGGCCTCCGGTGGCTAACACGCGGTCGCCGTCGCGCTTGGTGGCAGCTTGGAAGATGGTGATGCCTTCCTGGGCGGAAGCGGTGTCGAGCCCTTTGATTTCGGTGTTATTCTCGTATTTGCCGGGATAGCCTTTCGACGCCATCACCACGGAAAGCGCAGGCTCATCGCACCATTCCAGAGTGATCTCATCAAGGTTTTTCTCAGAGGTTGCCAGTAACGCCGCCAGCAGATCTGTTTTCAAACGCGGTATCAACACCTGGCACTCTGGATCGCCAAAGCGCACATTATATTCGATAAGTTTCGGGCCTTCCGCCGTGATCATCAGCCCGGCGTAGAGCACGCCTTGAAATGGCATGCCGCGCTCGAGCATGGCGGTGATGGTCGGTAGGATGATTTCATCCATGGTGCGGCGGGTGATTTCTGGCGTCATCACAGGGGCAGGTGAGTATGCGCCCATGCCGCCCGTGTTGGGGCCAGTGTCGCCATCATAAGCGCGCTTGTGGTCCTGAGAGCTAGCGAGCGGAAGCGCATTAACGCCATCGCACAGCACGAAAAAGCTGGCTTCCTCACCGCGCAACCATTCTTCAATTACGATGTTCGCACCTGCTTGTCCGAACAGGCCATCGAAGCAGGCGTTAACCCCTTCTTCGGCTTGACCGAGCGTTTCGGCCATGAACACGCCTTTGCCGGTCGCCAATCCGTCAGCTTTTACCACCAGAGGCGCGCCTTTTTCACGCACATAGGCAAGCGCGGCCTCGCGATCATTAAACTGTGCAAATGCCGCCGTGGGAATGTTATGCGCTGCGCACAGTTCTTTGGTGAACGCCTTCGAGCCTTCGAGTTGCGCGGCCGCCTTGCCCGGCCCAAACACCGAAATTTCAACAGCGCGCAAAGCGTCGGCCAATCCCTCGACCAGCGGCGCTTCCGGCCCGATCACCACAAATTCGATGTCCTCAGTGCGGCAAAAATCTAAAATACTGGCGTGGTCGGCGGCACTCAGCGCAACGCATTCAGCCACTTCGGCTATTCCTGCATTTCCTGGCGCGCAATAAAATTTGTCAAGCAGCGGGCTTTTTCTAAGCGCCCAGGCGAGAGCATGTTCGCGCCCACCAGAACCAATCAGTAACACATTCATTTGGATATTCGTCTCGTTAAAGGGTTGGACGCAGCCACTACCACGAATCGGGATAAGGTACACTATTCAAGATTTGCGCCGCGATGCTTATATAAATTTTCCTCATTAGCCCACCAGAATGGATGCAATGAACGACAAGATAAACAGCAATGTAGCCGAATTCACGGTTTCCGAGCTATCGCACGCAGTTAAGCGTACGGTGGAAGACGCTTTCGGGCTGGTGCGCCTTCGTGGTGAAATCTCCGGATTTCGCGGGCGGCATTCGTCGGGGCATGCCTATTTCTCACTAAAAGACGAGCGCGCAAAAATCGACGCGGTGGTGTGGAAAGGCATTTTTAACTCGCTGAAGTTCAAGCCCGAGGAAGGCGTTGAGGTGATCGCCACAGGACGCATCACCACATTTCCCGGTAAGTCGAGCTATCAGATCATTATTGAGGCGTTGGAACCGGCAGGCATCGGCGCGCTCATGGCGCTTCTGGAAGAGCGCAAGAAAAAGCTCGCCGCTGAAGGTCTGTTCGACGAAGCGCGCAAACGTCCGCTGCCCTTTCTGCCGCGCGTGGTGGGCATTGTGACCTCGCCGACCGGGGCCGTTATTCGCGATATGCTGCATGGATTTGCCGAGCGTTTCCCAGCGCAGGTGTTCGTGTGGCCGGTGCGCGTGCAGGGCGAAACCTGTGCGCCTGAGGTCGCATCGGCGGTAACCGGTTTCAATGCACTGGCGCCCGAAGGCGGCCTCATTCCGCGCCCGGATGTGTTGATCGTTGCGCGCGGCGGTGGCAGCCTGGAAGATCTCTGGGGCTTCAACGAGGAAATCGTTGCGCGCGCGGTGGCTGACAGCACCATCCCCGTGATTTCCGCCGTGGGCCACGAAACTGACTGGACGCTCATCGACCTCGTGTCCGACGCCCGCGCGCCTACTCCCACCAAGGCCGCCGAATGGGCGGTGCCAAAGCATAGCGAGCTTATCACCCGCATGGCCGAGTTGCGCGAACGGCAGCGGCTGGCGGTGGCGCGCGCCATGGAAGGGCGGCGCTCAGCGTTGCGCGCGGCCTCACGAGGGCTGCCTCGTCCGCAAGAGCTGCTTGCTTTCGCGCGTCAGCGGTTCGACACGGGAAGCGGGCGGCTCGGTTATGCGCTGCGGGCCTTTGCGGGCGAAAAACGCGCGCGGTTCGAGCGCTGGGGCGGGCGGTTGGATACACGGCTGATCGTCCACCGGATTGAGCGCGGCGGGGAACGCTTAAGCGGGCGGCATCGCGAACTTTTGCAAATGACGCGGCGTTTTGTGGAGCGGCGGCGTTCGGTGCTGGACCGTCATGGCGCGCGGTTGCGTCCCGAATTGCTGGCGCATCCCGCCCGGCATCGCCGCGAACGGCTGGAGCAATGGACACGGCGCGCGCGGATATGCGTCTCAGCGGCGGTGGAAACGCGTCAACGGCGGCTTGACGGGATGGGCCAGCTTTTGGCCTCGCTTAGCCATAAGAGCGTGCTTGAGCGCGGCTTCGCCCTGGTGCGCGACGCAAACGGAAACATTGTGCGGCGAGTTGGCGACGCACGCGCGGCTGGTCAGGTGGAACTGGAATTTCGCGATGGTCGTGTGGCGGCGTCGGTTAACCAAGCATCGGCAGGGGGCAGGGACGGGGCTGGACAAAAGGACAGCAGCGCATCTGATGCCTCGCTTTCGGTCGCCACAAACAAGGAAAAGAAATCATCATCCCGCAAATCTGAGGGCAAATCGGCAGCCGGTCAGGGGCGACGCTCGGGTCAATCTTCGGCAGATGTAGAGCAAAACACAATGAAAGACCGCCAGGGGCAACTTTTTTGAAAAGAACCTCTGTACAACCTGATAAGGAATGTCCGATAATCAGAGACTGTCATCTATTAACGCGCCGCTAATGTGTTTTCCAGAACTATAGTGGTGGAAATTGCAATGGTTTCGAATGAATCGGTTTGAGAGAAACATTACCCAGTCTGGCGAAGCAAAACTTCGATACCTGGATGGCGAGTTGCAAATTCTCTCGCCGGGGGGCTTCGTGCGGTGCGCGGCGACAGGACAGCCCATCGCGGTGGAAGAACTGCGTTACTGGAGCGTTGAGCTTCAAGAACCGTATTGCAACGCTGAGGCCGCGTTGAAGCGCTTTTTGCAAGTGCGCAGCGAGCAAGCCAAGGGAAAATAGTAAGTAAATATGTAAGCGAGATATTTCTTGCGTGGCGTCGGTCATCCGTCCGACGTGAGTTGCTATGTCTAAACGCCCTATGATTATGGAAGGCGCTGACGGGGAGCGGCGCTTGTTGGGCATATATTGTCGCTGTAGCCAAGCCCAGTAAATGGGTGCAGGCGTGAATTTACCCGCTTCTTTGCATCAGCGAAATGGCGTCCGATGCGGTGGCGGATATTGTTGTGTTTCCCAAAAGAGCCGTTCCCAGAGAGGTCTTGCCCAAAATTCTCTAACCGCCTGTTCGTTCCCAGTGCGTTCGTTCCCGCTCCCCCCCTTCTATTAACGTCTCGTAATGTCTTTTGAATACAAGCACTTGATAAAGTGACTGAAAGCGCGCATATCCTACCCGTGGAGGTTACTTGTTCACAAATTGTACATCCGGTGATTGTAAAAATCCCTTCAATAAGCAGTTGTTCTCTATTTGTTCGTGATGTATAAAGGTGGCCATGACGAAGCGATATGAAATAACCCGCACCATAGGTGATGAGCCAATGACGCTCATTTTCCACGAGGGCGCATTTGAGACGCTCCCGTTTGAAGTTCGCTTGCTCGGCGTATGGACCGGATGCAGCTATTGCTCTATGGAAAGTTTAAAACCTAGTCAACGCGCAGAGATTGAACGTCAGGGATATCTTATCGTGCGTGACACTGTCACGTTGCGTAATGCTGCCTAAAAATTGCTAATCAAGCGCGTTCAGCGCCCTTTGTAGGAGCTGAACGTGCGTTTTCACTTCCCCATTTGTACTTGAAACGCTGGATAACGTTTACACCCGCATAAATCGCCCGATACTCACCCAGCTCTAATCAAGATCCTGCACCTCAGCCGGGCCGCCGCCATGGATACGCTGCGCCAGAGCGGCCTCAATGAACGCATCTATATCGCCATCGAGCACCGCTGGTGGATTGGTGCTTTCCACGCCAGTGCGCAAGTCTTTCACGAGCTGATAAGGTTGCAGCACGTATGAGCGGATCTGATGCCCCCAGCCGATCTCGGTTTTCGAGGCGTGAGAAGCCTGAATTTGCTCCTCGCGCTTTTTCAGCTCCATCTCGTAAAGCCGGGCCTTGAGCATCTTCCAGGCTGTGGCGCGATTTTTGTGTTGCGAGCGCTCGTTTTGGCACTGCACGACGATGCCCGTGGGAGCGTGAGTGATACGAACCGCGCTATCAGTGGTGTTGACGTGCTGGCCGCCGGCACCGCTTGCCCGGTATGTATCTATACGGCAATCGCCTTCGTTGACGTCGATTTGGATATTTTCGTCAACGCTGGGGTAGATCCACACCGATACGAAGCTGGTGTGACGCCGGGCGTTGCTGTCAAACGGCGAAATGCGCACCAAGCGGTGCACGCCTGATTCGGTTTTCAGCCAGCCGTAGGCGTTGCGTCCTTTGATGAGCAGCGTCGCGGATTTGATGCCCGCTTCGTCGCCCGCGCTGGTTTCGATGAGTTCAGTTTTGTAGCGGCGTTCTTCAGCCCAACGCATATACATGCGCAGCAGCATTTGCGCCCAGTCGCAACTTTCGGTACCGCCCGCGCCGGAATGAATTTCCAAGAAGGTGTCGTTGCCGTCGGCCTCGCCGGAAAGCAGGGCTTCAACTTCGCGTTTTTGGACGGTGCGCTGCAAGTCTGTGAGGGCTTTTTCCGCTTCTGCCACCACTTCGCGGTCGTCTTCTTCCTCGCCGAGCGCGATCAGGTCGATATTGTCGGTAAGGCTACGTTCCAGCTCTGAATAGGCGTTGAGGGCGTCGTCGAGCTGCTGGCGTTCCTGCATGACCGATCGGGCGTGCTCAGCGTCGTCCCAGAGGTTGGGCGTTTCCGCAAGGACGTTCAGTTCTTTGAGGCGGGCGGTAGAGCGATCCCAGTCAAAGATGCCTCCGCAGCAAGGATAGCGACTCGCGGATTTCATCTACGACATTTTGCATTTCGGCGCGCATAAAAGGGCTCCATTTTGTATTGGTTCGGAGGCGCAGATCTTTCACGGTATAAAACCGGTGCGTCTCACAAAATCTATATGTATTGCCGCTTAATAAAGGCCGCCTGCCTCCGGACGCCCCATATAGCCGCCCCGGCCAGACGCCGTTCCTCCGCTGATGGGATCGTTCTCGCTTGGTTGCGGCTGTCCCCCTACGTCTACGCCTGGATATGTGACATAAGACAGCGGATCGGCTGGCCCTTCATTGGGTTTATAAGCTTCGAGGATGGTCTTTTCGGAGCTGCCAGGTTGGGCGCGCATCCCAGTTTTGGCGTTGATGCGGACGAGCTTAATATCGGGCGGCATGCGGAACGGTGTTGCTGGCTTGTCAGCTAACGTCCACTTCATAAAATCGCGGATGATCGGCGCAGCGAGACCGCCGCCGGTTGCCCCCCTACCCATGGGCTTCGGAGTGTCGAAACCAACATACACGCCCGCCACAAGATCGGGAGAATAACCTATGAACCATGCGTCTTTAAGATCGTTCGTAGTGCCGGTTTTTCCTGCCAACGGCTTGCCAAGCTTAGATAATTTGTAACCGGTACCACGTTTAACCACGCCTTCCATCAACGACACCATCTGATAGGCGGTCAGCGGATCAATGATCTGTTTACGCGTATCTTTCAATACGGGTTCTGACTGCCCATCCCAGGCTTCGGCTTTGCAGTCTGGGCAATCGACGTTGTCGCGGCGGTAGATGGTTTTGCCATAGCGGTCCTGAATGCGGTCAATGAGCGTGGCGTGCACCCGTTTACCGCCATTCGGGAAAGTGCTGTAAGCGGTGACCATGCGCAACACGGTGGTTTCGCCAGCGCCCAACGCCATGGACAGCACTGGCAGCATGTTGTCATGAACGCCGAAACGGCGGGAATATTCGGCTATGATCGGCATTCCAATGTCTTGCGCAAGACGCACAGTCATCAGGTTGCGGGATTTTTCAAGCCCGAGACGCAAGGTGGATGGACCGTAAAACTTCTTTTCGTAGTTGGCGGGCGACCAGCACGAATCGGGATTGTCTTGCTGGGCGCAAATCTGAAAAGGCCCATCAACGATGGTGCTGGACGGCGTGTAACCGTTATCGAGCGCGGCTGTATAAACGATAGGCTTAAACGTTGAGCCCGGTTGCCGTCTGGCCTGCGTCGCGCGGTTGAACTGGCTGTCGGCAAAGCTGAAGCCACCGACGATGGCGAGAACGCGCCCTGTATGCGGGTCCATGACGACCAAGCCACCGCTCACTTTAGGGATTTGGACGAGCCGCCATACGACAGGCTCGGGACCATCGTCAGCTTGCTCGGGTTGCTCGCCTTTGTTCTTCTTCTTCTTTTTCTTCTTCTTCTCGGGCTCCACCGCTGGCGCTACGTAAATCACATCGCCGACTGCCAGGATTTCATCGACACCTTTGGGTCTTTTGCGCCGTTTTTGGCCTTTCGGCAATTTCCTGGCCCATTTGACTTGTTTCCACGCCAGCTCGACGGTTTCACGCTTTTTCTCCAGCACGCCCGTAGTGGCTTTTTGTGGCTGAAGGCCGACGACTGCTTGTTTCTTCGAAGTTTCCAGCACTACGCCGAGCCGCCACGGCTGTAAATCTGACAAAACAGAAATCTTAGCGAGTTCGATCCCCCAATCGCCGGTCACATCTATTTGCTTGACCGGACCGCGATAACCGCGCTTGCGATCGTAACGGAGCAAGCCTTCACGAAGTGCGCGGCGGGCCAGGATTTGCGTTTTCGGATCAAGTGTCGTGTGGACCGAAAGCCCGCCCTCGTACATTTGCTTTTCGCCATAGAGGTCAATCAGCATGCGGCGAACTTCTTCGGCGAAATATTCGGATGCAAACAACGTGTCGCCGAAATGGCGGGGATGAAAGCCTATTGGCTTTTTCTTAGCCTCTTCGGCCTCTTCCTCCGTGATAAACTCCATTTTCCGCATGTTATCGATCACATGGTTACGGCGTCTAATCGCGGCTTTTCTCTTGCGGATCGGGTGATAATTCGCTGGTCCTTTTGGCAGGGCGGCCAGATAGGCCATTTCTGCAATGGTCAGGTCTTTTGGTTCTTTGCCGAAATAGTTCAGCGAAGCAGCCGCAATGCCATGCGCCCCCATGCCAAAGTAAATCTGATTAAGATAAAGCTCTAGTATCTTTTCTTTTGAGTATGAATTCTCGATACGTACAGCAAGAATACCTTCTTTAATTTTACGCATCACATTACGATCAGGCGTAAGGAAGAAGTTCTTGGCGACCTGCTGTGTAATCGTGGAGGCGCCTTCCATGCGCCCGCCTTTTTTCAACACCGCCTTTTTTACGATCTTGAAGAGCGCCCGCATGACGCCTTTCGGGTCAATGCCGTGGTGAGAATAAAAATTCTGATCTTCCGTCGCGATAAACGCGTTGAGAACCTGCTGAGGAATGGCGCTAACAGGCATATAGATGCGCTTTTCGCGCGCGAACTCGCCAATCAGGCTGCCGTTGTTGGCGTGAACGCGGGTCATCACCTTCGGTTCGTAATTGGCCAACTTCTCGGAACTGGGCAAGTCCTGTGATATTTGCCACAGAAAATAAACTGCGGCTCCAGAACCCACAATAAACAGAGTGAATCCAGTCGCAACCAGGAACCCCAAGAAGCGTAGGATCCTTCTCCGCTTGCGTTTCGGCGGTTTAGACGGCGATTCATTCTGGGAATGTATAGACATGGGCGATTTAGTCCGGCTACTTCTGTCTCAGAACATATGGCGCCCGTAGGAATTACAAGCCAGCGCCTTGAGCTTCGTTCATGCATATCGCATAGACGGAGCAGAGTGGCAATGCCAGGCGATTATTTGTGCTCCCACACGCCATTGGGATTATCTGGGCATACTGACCTGCCGTCTTGCGAAAAAGACGTTGATTGCTTTGACGACTTTATCGGCCGCCTCTGAGCGCCACTTTTTCGAGATCATAGCCCTTTCATCTCCCTTGTGGCTCAAATACCCCAATTCAAGGAGTACTGAAGGTACATCTTGAGCCTTTAACACCCGGAAATTGGCAAAACGATGAGGTTTTGGGGTCAACTTCACTTGAGTTTTGAGATTTGTCAGCAATGTCTGTGCGAAAGCGACTGACAGGTTTTTCGTTTCCCTGTGCATAAGGTCGATAAGAATACTGGCGAGATCATCGTCGGTTGCGCCTGCCAGTTCCGCGCCTGCCACGATGTCTGCGGTATTTTCCTTCCTCGCGATGGCCTTGGCGAGATCGTCGGATGCTTCTTCTGATAGAGTGTAAACGCTAGCGCCACGCACATCAGCGGCGGCTTTCCCGAAGACTGGGTGTTTCAGGTCCATCGCATTTGCGTGGATCGATAGCAGCAAGTCGGCCTGTTCCTTACGCGCCCGTTTCACACGATCTTCGAGGGGAATAAAGATATCCTCATCGCGGGTCATAACGATTCGATATTTCCCGGTGGCTTCCAGCTTACTTTTCAGCAACTGAGCAAAGGAGAACACGATATTTTTCTCGTATTTGCCGCCAATACTGATCGCTCCCGGATCAACACCCCCATGCCCAGGATCGAGCACGACAACCGGCTTATGCTTTGTGGGCGTTGCTCCGCTGCGCCCTCCATCTTGTCCCCCCAACGGGGAGAGCGGCTCCACGCTGGGTTTAAAGCTTCCAGGCGCAGTTGAGCTGAACACTGCCTGCTGTTGAAGCTGTTTTTCAAATTTTTCCTTAGTGGTGCGCACCAGATCAAGCACAAGACGCGCAGGCTGACCGTTTTCCGCCGCGCGTACGAACGCTTTGTCGATCAGGACTGGCTCAACCACGTCGATAACGATTCGCGACTTGCCCTGCGCAAACAGACCAAAGCGAAACGCGCTGACCAGCCCTTTGCCCTTTGCCCCCACGCCGGACGGCATGAGAAACTTAACTTCCGGTAAATCGACGATGACGCGATACGGATTAGCCAGAATAAAAGCGCGGAAATCAACCGCTTCCGACAGGTCGGCGACAAATCGCGTGCGGACCAAATCGCCGCCCAGTCGGGCGTCGTTCGCCACAGTGGAGGCGTCAGCGTCTTGCGCGCCTTTGGCATACGCAGCGTTTACCAGCGCGCCCAACACTGCAAAAAACACTGTAAGGCCACGCAGCCAGATCATTATTGCTCGCAACGGCACCCTTAAGAGCTCCTTAACTATGTGTGGTTCCGTCATAGCTGAAAAAATCGTGATGTACTATGCGATGTTCGCGCCCGTTGATAAAGCCGGGAATTAAGATGCTGTTGTGATTTGCGTGCTACCCACAGGATGTATGACATGTCACACTTGCCGAACGCGTCAACACAGATTAAAAGTAAAGCTCTGTGCGCCACCGGCTGGGAGCGTGTTCCGGACAAGGACAGAAAGGTAATAGACCGGAATATACCGCTGGTAACCTCCTTTTATGTGCGACACTATTGAACTTCCAAGGCGGAAATGATTACCTTGGAATATAAAGATACCAAAGGGCCTGTATGGAATATGATTCTATTCAGCACGGCCTACCGAGCAGCCAAACTGCTTTCCAAAATGAATTCTGTTCCTCGCGCCAACGTGTACAGCAGCGGGGAACGTGGCGCAGACAGTCGTTCTGTTTGACCTGCGCCCATATTGTAAGAAACGCGAATGCTGCAGCAGTGGGCCGTAGCTTTTGCATGGTGATAACAATGAAGTAGCGCTGTGGTTATAGAAATGCGCGCCATGTCCGAAAATTTAGGTAATGCTTGCCTCCGCACTAGCGCCCGGCTGGCGCTCGGGGCTATCCCTATTTTCGAACCAGGCCGCAGCAATACCCAGCGCCCGACAACAATGCGTGCCATGACGCAGATGCGATACCAAGGCCAGACCAAAAGGTTGACCGGTTTTCCGCGCGCCGTAGCACGGGAAAGAAAAATAAATGGGAAACAAAATGCTAATCGACGCCACACATCCGGAAGAGACCCGGGTTGTGGTGCTACGTGGGAATCGAGTTGATGAGTTTGATTTCGAATCTGCCGCCAAGAAACAATTACGCGGCAATATTTATCTGGCGAAAGTAACACGGGTTGAACCGTCACTTCAGGCGGCGTTCGTTAATTACGGTGGAAACCGGCACGGCTTCCTCGCTTTCAATGAAATTCATCCTGACTACTATCAACTGCCGCTGGCCGAACGTCAGGCGCTGAAGGCAGAAGATGAACGCGTGCGCAAACGCCCGTTTGATCGTGACAGCGACTCGGGAAGCGAGAACGAAGACGGGACAGAAATCGAAGACGATGCCGCCGAAGATGCTTCCGGGGAAGACGAAAACGGCGATGCCTTAGCCGCTGCCTACGACGAAGACGTTGAGGCGCATGCCGATGATGCTTCTGATGAGGAAGACGAAATATCCTCTGAGGAAACGGCTGTCGCTCTGGAAGCCGCACTGCCGCCCATGAAGTATTCCAAAAACCTTTATGAGGATACGGGCTTCGAGAACTCCGACACGGAAGAAGAAGTTGCAGAGGACAACGCTGGCAGCGAGACCGCCGCGAGTGAAGCCGCTGCTAACAACGATGCCGAATCATCCGACAATGCCCAGCCGCCAGTTGATGCCGTAGACGCGGAAACCGCAGACGCCAGCATTGAAGCTGCACAAAATCCCGTATCCAGCGACGCTGAAGCCAGCTCCAGCGACGAAGTGGCGAATAGCGCAGACGCAGTAAAGGTCGCCGAAAACGGCGATGGTACTGAGAACAATGGCAACGCGGAAGAAGGCCCTGAAAATGGCGACGTCGAATCCGTTGGCAGCGAAGACGCCATGGAAGAACTGCCTGAGCGCGTGCGCCGCCGCCGCCGTCCCTACAAAATTCAGGAAGTCATCAAACGCGGCCAGATCATCCTGGTGCAGGTCGTCAAGGAAGAGCGCGGCAACAAAGGCGCAGCGCTGACCACATATCTGTCGCTAGCAGGACGCTACACCGTCTTGATGCCGAACACCGGCTCCGGCGGCGGCATTTCGCGCAAGATCAGCTCTCCGGGAGACCGCAAGCGTTTGCGTGAAATCGCCGATGGCCTTGACGTTTCCGAAGGCATGGGGCTGATCATCCGCACGGCTGGCGCCGCCCGCACCAAGACCGAAATCAAGCGCGACTACGAATATCTGCTGCGCTTGTGGGAAAATGTGCGTGATTATACGCTGAAATCTTCCGCGCCCGCGCTCGTCTACGAGGAAGGCGACCTTATCAAGCGTACCATCCGCGACCTTTACAGTCGCGAGATCGATGAAGTCCTCGTGGCGGGCGACGCCGCCTACCGCGATGCAAAAGACTTCATGCGTATGCTGATGCCTAGCCATGCGAAAAACGTGCAGGCCTATACCGACGCCGAGCCGGTTTTCACCCGTTACGAGGTGGAACGCCAGCTCAACGCCATGTTCAGCCCGCAAGTGACGCTCCCTTCCGGTGGATACATCGTCATCAACCAAACGGAAGCGCTGGTTGCGGTTGATGTCAACTCAGGCAAGGCCACGCGCGAATTCTCCATCGAAGACACGGCGCTGAAAACCAACCTGGAAGCCGCCGAGGAATTGTCCCGCCAGCTCCGTCTGCGCGATCTCGCAGGGCTTATCGTCGTCGATTTCATCGACATGGAAGAAAAGCGCAACAACCGCGCGGTGGAACGCCGTCTGAAAGAGTGCTTGCGGAATGATCGCGCTCGCATTCAGGTGGGACATATCAGCCATTTCGGCCTTCTGGAAATGTCGCGTCAACGCCTGCGCACCGGCATGATCGAAGGCTCCACAACGCAATGCCCGCATTGTCAGGGGACCGGTGTTATCCGTTCCACGGAATCGGTGGCGCTTTCAGTGCTCCGTAGCCTGGAAGACTGGCTGCGCACCAATCCGGCATCTGATCTCAACGCGGTTACCTCGCTTGATGTCACGCTTTATATTCTCAATAACAAGCGCAACTATCTGCATGGCATAGAGGAACGCTACGACGTTACGCTAACGATCACCTCAAGCGAGCGGATGCAGGGCAGCAACTTCTACATTGAGAAGGTAAGCACGTCGGTTTCGCCAACCATCAGTAATAACGCCATCACCCAGTCTGACCGGATTATTCTGCCGTTCGAGGACGAAGACACGGGTGCTGAAGACGAAGGTGACGAAGAAAACCGCTCGCAAAGGAATAAACGCCGTCGTCGTCGCCGGGGACGTGGACGTGGGGGCGAGAATGTCCGCCTTTCTGTGCACCACGAACATACATACGCTGACGCTATTCCTTCCGCTGAAACCGAAGACGGCGAAGTTGCCGAAGACTCCGAGGACAGCGAAAATGCGGATCGTGCCGCCACAGGCGAAAGCAGCGAAGAGAGCACGCCAACACGCCGTCGCCGCGGACGCCGGGGCGGACGCCAACAACGCGCCCTGCGTGCCTCACGCCGCAGAACGCCGAGGGAAGGCGAAGTCATACCGGAAGCGCTCGCAGGCGCCGAGCAGCCGGACGTCTCTTTTGACACAAGCGAGACATTTGCGGGGCGATTCAACGCGGGCGAGGCACAACCGGACACCTCTCCCGCTGAAGACGTCACACCAGTCTCAGCCGAACCCGTTGTCCCCAGCCCACATCCAGGAAGCGGGGAACAGCCCATCATTGCCGTACCAGCATTCAAGGCAGTGGCAGAAACAGCAGCGCCCTCGCCAGCTCCCAGACGGAGACGCACCAACGGCGCCCAGCGAGCCGAAGCCGCTCCCGCAGAAGCAGCAACAGCAGCCTCAGCAGTCTCAGTCTCAGTCTCAGCCCCTGCGCCCGAACTTGAAGTCTCAGCAACAGCCGAAATCCGGCCCGTTGAGACAAGTAGCAAGGAAAATGCTGAACCTACTGCGGAAGCCGTTTCTGAAGTGAAGTCCAAGCCGCGCGGATCAAAACGTGGGTGGTGGCAGCGCCGCGCCGCTGAGTAACGGAGCGATGCTTGTCTGATCGCGACTAGGCAAAATTCAAGCGATGCTTGTCTGGTCGCGGTCAGCTTCTTGAAATTACTATGGTGGGTTTCCCCCGCGCTCTACCCATCCTACCGGAGAGATATGCTGCGCCACGCTGAATAAAGCGTAGAATGCAGCAAAGATGTGTGCTCACCCATGCGAACAACTACAAGGTCGCGTTCGGGCATCAAGTAAATAATCTGACCGCCCGTACCAAACATAAAAGTAAAACGCCCCTGTAAAGGCTCTCCTTTCCGATTAAGAATATTGTGGAACACATGGTAACCATAATAATTGGTCTTGAGTTGCGTCTTTTTAAGGTTTCCCCCCATAAAGCTGCGCCATGTATTCAGCGGTAGAAACGGTTTGCCATCCGTACCGTTGTGCGTAAGAAAACGACCTATGCGCAGCCAATCGCGTGCGGTCGCAAAAATGCAGCAATATGGTGAAACTGGCTTGTCGGCGTCATAGCGCCGCCAGAAGGCCGTATCTGCTCCCGCAGGCCGCCAGATTTTCTCGGACAACAACGTTTCAAGCGGGCGATGATACAGTGCGACCAGCAAATGGGCGAGAACCGCTGTGTTGATATTCTGATATTTATATTGGCCGATCTCGTCAGTGTTTAGCCGCAACCCCTTTTGCACACTTTCAAATCCGCACATATGAAGCTTTGCCAGCCGACTAAACGGATTATATTGAACGATTTTTTTCTCTTTTGGCGGCATTCCCGGCGCGAGTGTTTTGCTGCTCGCTTCGAATGAAAGCCCGCTGCGCATATCCAAAAATGATCGGATAGGCCGATTTCTAACGGCTTCAGTCGCGAGTGTTGGCAAGTAGCGCCCTATGGGATCATCAAGACTTTTCAGCAAGCCTTCCGCATGAGCTTTCAGGACGAGCACGCCAACTAAGCTTTTCGCCATAGAATATGAATTGAACTTTGTCTGGGCTGAAACATCTGAAGCGTAATATTCCAGCTTCAACTGTCCTTTATGGAAAACCAACAGAGCTTTACTGCCGTAAGTATCAAACAATTGCTTCGCCCAAGGATTGGGTTTCAGCCCAGCTGATTTGAATTTCGTAGGTTTGGGGACGCCGTTAATTTCAGCGTAATGTCCGTTGGCGGGCCAGTGCGCGGCTGGGAAACCTTCGGCCAACAGCCTGGGAAGATATGGAGCAAAGCTGAGAGCAACCCCGCATAAAATCACAAGGCAAACAGCCAGCGTCGCAAGCCATTTTCTCCAGTGATATTGACGTTTGGGAGTACAAGTAGGTGATTTTGTCATTTCGGTCTTGATGCGTCCCATGTTGATGGATTTCCCAACAAGGGCCACTGTTTCGGGCCGAAACATGGCGGCGTACTGGTTGCCAGCAGTTGCCGCGACAAAAAACATAACACCTAATGCGTGCACTTCGCATTGCAGGCGGCTTGCTTTGCGGCGTACAATAGTTCCTTTAGCTCCGCGACAGGTTCCATAATGCAGACAGATTTAGGCGCGTTTTCAACACCGGACTTCCGGCAGAGAGTTTCCAGGCGGGCGCTTCCGCTTCCAGATGCTGCCGATGCCTCTCTCCCACACGCGCCTTTACCCTCCGCGACATTGAAAGGCGACCACGATCTGAACCCAGATCTGCCTACAGCATGTATGCCTGATGAACATCTGTGTCCGGCCGCTGTTCTGGTGCCGGTGGCGGATCGCGGCACGCATATGAGCGTCATTCTCACGCAGCGCTCACCGGACATGCCCGCACATGCCGGACAAATCGCGTTTCCTGGTGGCAAAAAGGCGCCCGGCGATGCTTCGGCTATCGATACCGCCTTGCGCGAAACTCACGAGGAAATCGGTATGGCCTCAGAATTTATCACGCCGCTGGGGCTTCTCGATCCATACCGCACAGGAAGCGGCTTTCAGGTTGTCCCGGTGCTCGCCATCGTACGGGAAGGATATACGCTAACCCTGGATGAACGCGAAGTCGTCGATGTATTTGAGGTGCCGCTGGAATTTCTCATGACAAAAGCCAATTATCAACGTCACGAAAAAGAGATGCACGGAAAAGTAAGATATTATTACGCAATTCCTTATAAGAGTTACTATATATGGGGGGCGACCGCTGGTATTTTGCGGTCAATGTATGAGAGGCTGTACGCGGAATGATCAGAGTCGTTCTATTTAGCCTGTCGGTAGTGTTGCTGCCACTCGCCATCTACGTTGCGTACGTTCATTTGTTTAAACGGCCGGAACGGACGATTGGCGAGGTTATCGCCGATGCGCCGATCTACTGGCTTGGCGGGATCGGAATTTTGCTCATGGTTGCGGGGTTGGTCTTTTATGCCCCCAATGACGGCGCATCACCCGGCAAAAAATACCATGCGCCAGAATATCGTGATGGCAAAATCGTCCCAGGATATTTTGAGTAAAGACATTTGCGGCGCGTGAAATCATGACAGAAGCCAAAGCACACAAGGCGTGCGTGGGGGTATCGCTCGCGGGC
This sequence comes from Alphaproteobacteria bacterium, assembly GCA_037387425.1. GTDB lineage: Bacteria > Pseudomonadota > Alphaproteobacteria > Rhizobiales > Rhodomicrobiaceae > JARRLC01. Next base: position 3,370 of record JARRLC010000017.1, on the reverse strand, counting down.
ATGCCGTGGTTCGATGCGCAAGATGTGCGTGCTGTATTCCGCGCGCTGGAGCACAACGAACATGAAGCGCGGATCGTGGGCGGCGCAGTGCGCAACGCGCTATTGGGCGAGGCTATCGCCGATATCGATTTCGCGACAACCGCCACGCCTGAAGAGGTAATGCGCTTCGCCACCGAAGCCGGACTGAAAGCGGTCGGAACTGGCCTAAAACACGGTACGGTGACCCTGGTTGTTAATGGACGGCCGTTCGAGGTCACCACGCTACGCTTGGATGTGGAAACCTTCGGCCGTCACGCCACCGTTGCCTATACGCGCGACTGGGCCGAGGACGCCAAGCGCCGTGACTTCACCATGAACGCGCTTTATGCCGATGCCGAAGGCCGGATTTTCGATCCGCTGGGCGAAGGTGTGGGCGATCTGCGCGGGCGGCGTGTGCGTTTTATCGGTGTGGCGCGCGATCGCATCCGCGAGGATTATCTGCGGATTTTACGGTTTTTCCGTTTCACCGCCGGATATGCGGAAGGCGCGCCCGACCGGCAAGGCTTTCACGCGGCTGTTGTGGAGCGCGGCGGTATAGCAACGCTTTCCGCTGAGCGCATCCAGGCTGAGCTGTGGCGCATTTTGAAAGGCCGCACGCCGCTCCGCGCGTTGGAACCAATGGCTGAAGGCGGGTTCTTAACGGCAGTGCTGGGCGGGGTGGCGCGGCTTTCGCATTGTGCGCGGCTGATGAATATTGAGACCACGCTGGGGCTCTCGCCGGACGCCACACGGCGGCTTGCAGCGCTGGCGGTGATGGTGGAGGAAGACGCGGCGCGGCTGGTGGAGCGCTTGCGCTTGTCCAACGCCGATGCTGCGCGACTCGCGGCGATGGCGACGCTTTCCCCACGCATAACGCGTGACATGAGTGAGGCGCAGGCGCGCCAAGCGCTTTACCGGCTGGGTGCGGAAAACTGGCGTGACCGTGTGCTGATCGCGTGGGCTCGTTCGGGCGACGCTGTTGCAGGCGCAGAAACCGGAGCCGGGAAAGGGGCTATCGCCGATATGTGGTGCGCGCTGGCGACGCTTCCAGACCGCTGGACGCCCCCGGAATTTCCGCTGAAAGGCGCCGACCTTCTCGCGGCGGGCATGGCAAAAGGCCCACGCGTGGGCGAAGCTTTGCGGACGGCGGAAGCGCACTGGATCGCCTCAGGGTTCAGCTTGAACCAGGAAGAATTGCTGAAAGCGGTGCAGTAGAGCACTCCGCTTATTACTTCAGCGATTGAAAAGACGGCGTCGTTTTTCCCTACAGGATACAGTTCTTACTTCAGAAAAGAGTAAGTTTGCGGTGATACCTAATTGTTTGCCAGATTGGTAATGGGGTATCTTAGGGAAACAGGCGAGTTTTGCCTGCGTTGTCAACTGTGGGCGCAGTCTCCTAGTGCATCGATCCAAACGGAGGTTACACCGGAGTTTGGTAAAATCGATGCATAAACAAAGAGCTAGTGCGCTGACATATGAATCTTTTGAATGTGTCAGTGCACTAGGCGAAGCCAAGGGAGAAATCTACAAAGAACGTCTTTGAAAACTCATCGTTTACAGACAATTCAAGATGAGGATATGAGAACGATGCTAAGAATTTTCTGCACTATAATTCTTATTTGCTTCACTCTTTCAGGAACGGCTTACGCGCAATTGTTAGGGGTTAGCCCCAATGGAAGCGGAAGCAATCGTGGTCAGGTGCCATATAAACTCAGACAATGGCATGTTCACTGCAAGGAACTTAATCCTCCACGTAGATGCGGTTGCGTAGACCATGCGTCCAATTCATATAATCCGACGTTGGTTGCTCCCTGGATACAGTGGGGGCCCGGAACATGGCAAGGCTGTGGCGCCTGGATGAGGTCAAAAGGATTTCCCGGCTGGTAATCCTGTTCAATATTCTTAGCTTATTGCCGGATATCTGTCCGGCGTAAGCCTACTTGGCCGTGGGGCCTGGGCGCTATGCGGACATATAATGCCAACGGGGAAGCGTTTCCAAATTAATCACCAGATATTCTATTTTGGACAAGGCCCAGCGTGGGCGAAGCGCTGCGGATGACGGAAATTGGCGGGTTCTGGCTGGGCTTTCATGAAATAGACGCTTGAATGCGCTAGGCGAATAGGAAACTCTCGCCGTGGTCGAAAACATCCACGGGGAGGCGCTTGAGCTATGCGCAAAAGATTGGCTATCAGTTTTGTGGCGGCGGGCGCTTGCCTCGTTGTGGGGTGGGGGGATTCTATCGCTATCGCCGCGTCCGATGACGCCAAGCATGCACCCTCCTCCGATATAACTGCGCCGTTAACGAAATCGACCGCTTCCGACGCCCCCTCTGCCTCTTCCAAGAAATCCAAGACGGGCAAGTCTCCCCTGAAATGGCGCGAACTCGAACCTGGCTTGGCGTTCGGCACGTTTGACGCGCATATTCCCTCGCCAGTGGGAGACACGAAAATCGCTGTGCTGCGGATTGATCCTAAGCGCTTCAGGTTTCGCCTGCTTTCCGCTAGCACGATGAAACATCCGCGCGCCTTGCCTATCGACAAATGGATGCGCGAGCACAAACTCGTGGCCGCTATCAATGCGGGCATGTTCGAGCCGAACGGCGATACTGTGGGATATAGCCGTGTCGGTAACAACGTGCTGAAACCTCACCGCAAGCGCAATTATGGCTCGTATTTTCTCGCTGGTCTGAGCAATGGTAAAGGCAAGGCGAAGCTGCCCGCCGCCACTATCCTTGATGCCGAATGCGACAAGCACACGCGCAAAACGGAAAAACGCTACCGCATCGTGATGCAAAGCATGCGGATGATCAGTTGCAAGGGAGAGAACCTCTGGAAAAAATCACAGCGTATCTGGAGCACGGCGGCGCTGGCCGTTGATAGCGAAGGCAATGTGCTATTCATCCACTCGCGCTCGCCGTGGGATGTGCATGATTTCATTGAGGTTTTGATAAAAATGCCGCTTGGCATCACGCGCGCGATGTATCTTGAAGGCGGACCGGAAGCAAGCTTGGCGATTGCGACGGAGAGCGTCAACAAGATGTTTCTGGGCAGTTATGAGACCGGCCTCAACGAGAACGACAGTAATACGCGCGCCTGGGCGCTGCCGAATGTGATTGGCATTGAGCGGATTAAGAACGAGAAAAGTCAGGGCCAATAGAAAAGGGGAATGACAGAGAATGTGCGCCAATAGCGAACATCTCTCATTCGCCCCGTTGACAAAACCTGGATGAAGTTTGGCATCATGCGCGCCAGCAGGCTACGCCACCATGGAAAGACCGCCGATAATCGCAACAGTTATCGCCAGCGTCAGCAGCGACAAGCCTGCCACTAGCAAACGGAGCCGCTTCTTGCG
>JARRLC010000016.1:0-26150 GCA_037387425.1 Alphaproteobacteria bacterium | reverse complement strand
GCGATGACAATTTTGGGCGCGTCGCCGTGGCTGCCGAACATTGTTGTCAGCAGGTCGCCTTGTTCGGCCTTGGTCGGCTGCCCGGTGGATGGTCCGCCGCGTTGCACGTTCACCAGCACGAGCGGAATTTCGCCCATCACCGCGAGGCCGAGCGCTTCCTGCTTCAGCGAATATCCAGGGCCGGAGGTGATCGTAACCGCGCATTTGCCTGCGTATGACGCGCCGATGGCGAACGAACACGCCGCGATTTCGTCTTCAGCCTGATGCACTACGCCGCCCACCTTTTCGAACACATCGCTCAAGTAATGCGAAGCGGATGTTGCAGGCGTGATTGGGTACATCGCGCAGATTTCCATTCCCGACGCCAGTATGCCGAGCGCTAAGGCCGTGTTGCCGTTTGCAACGACTTTAGGCTCAGTAATGGGGCCTGCCGGAATGCTGTATTTGAAATCAAGGTTAGCTTCGCCCCATTGAAATCCCGCATCCAGAAGCGCGATGTTGTTCTTGACAATCGCGGCGCTTTTCTTGCCAAACGTGATGGCGATTTGCTCACGGGCAAGCTGCATGTCGAGGCTGTAGATGGAGCACAGCATGCCGAGCGCGAACATGTTCTTGCCGCGCCTGGGGTCTGGCACGAGTTTGCGGCATTCGTGCTCCATGGGGATTTCGAGTACGCGATATCCAGCGGCGATAAGGTGATCGTAAGTTTCGATGTAAGACGCGGAGAGGGTGCTATCCAGGCTGTCGCGCCACATGCTTTCCAGCAATATAGTGCAATCGGGCTTTAACTCGCCCGCGCGGACACGGCCTAAAAGCACCTGCTCGTTGAAGGCCACGACAAGGTCGGTCGCATCGCCCCCGTTGGTGATAGCTCCCGCGCCCAGTCGGATGCGGTTGCCGCTCGCGCCTGCGATGCTGCGTGCTGGCGGGCGGATTTCGGCGGGGATGATCTCGACCGTCCACACGCCGTTGCCCATGCGCGCCGCGATAGCCCCCAGCGACTGCCCGCAACGTTGTGCGCCTTCGCCGGAATCGGAAATAATTTCGACGATATGCTCGCTGAGTATCTGAACGGATTTTCCGTTAGCGGTGGCCTCGATACTGTCTGGCGTGTGGCTGAATGCGTTCGGTGTTGTTATCTTGTTCATACTCATCAGCCTTTCTTAGGCTTCACTTAACTCGTAATACGCGGGGGACGAAGGCATTTATCCCATTCGCACGCGCACAAAGTTCCACTCCCGTGTGTCAATACCGAACATCTGGTTTGCCGCTTCTGCTTCTTTATCCGTGTCTGTTGCATCCGCGCCCAACTTATAGTCGCGGAGGTTGAGATATGTCTTGATGCTCGCCGCCGCCTTGCGTCCCGCGCCCATCGCCTCAATGACGGTCGCCGCTCCGGTTACGATATCGCCGCCTGCGAACACGCCAGCGATTGAGGTGGCCAGCGTTTCGTCGGTCTCGATATAGCCGCGCTTGTTGAGCCGGATATTCGAGGTCTGCCCGATGATCGGGTTGGCGTTGGTGCCGATGGCGAACACGACCTGATCGACTTCAAATTCGTGCTCGCTGCCCGCAATCGGCACAGGGCGACGCCGACCGGATTCATCAGGTTCGCCCAGTTCCATTTTCACGCAAGCCATCGCGCGGACATTGCCATTGTCGTCGCTAAGGATTTCCACCGGGTTAGTAAGCCAATGAAATTCTATGCCTTCTTCCTCGGCGTGGTGAACTTCCTCGGCGCGTGCTGGGGCTTCGGTGCGCGACCGGCGATAGAAGCAGAACACCTTCTCAGCGCCGAGACGTAAGGCAACGCGCATGGCGTCCATGGCGGTATTGCCCGCGCCGACGACCGCAACGCGGCGGCCTATGGCGGGCGGCGTGTCGTGGGCCGGAAAGTCGCGCGCGCGCATCAGATTGCAGCGTGTGAGCATTTCGTTTGCCGAGAGCACGCCGTTGAGTGAGTCACCAGGAATGCCCAAAAGCGCCGGATATCCAGCGCCGGTGCCAATGAACACGGCGTCAAAGCCCATTTCTTCAATCATCTGTTCGATGGTGAACAGCCGCCCGATCAGCGTGTTGCACTCGAATTTTACGCCCAGCTTGCGCAAATTCTCGATTTCGGCGTCCACCACTTCGTTCGGCAGGCGGAAATCGGGGATACCGTATTTCAGCACACCGCCTGCCTGATGGAATGCCTCGAAAACCGTTACATCGCAGCCCGCCTTGGCCAGATCGCCAGCGCACGCCATGCCAGCCGGGCCAGAGCCCACGATGCCAACGCGATAGCCGTCCGTCTCGATTTGAGGCACACTCGTCCAGCCTTCCGCGATGGCTTTGTCGCCCACAAAACGCTCCAGGCGGCCTATGGCGACCGGTTCCAGCTTCTTGCCCACGGCGCATACGCCTTCGCATTGCTTTTCCTGCGGGCAAACGCGGCCGCATATGGCGGGAAGCAAGCTACTGGCGGTGATGATGTCGTAAGCGCGCCGAAAGTTATGAGAGCTGATTTCGCGGATGAAAGCAGGGATATCGATGTTGACGGGGCATCCGGATATGCATTTGGGATCAGCGCAGAACAGGCAGCGTTCAGTTTCGCGGATAGCGTCTTCCTCGGTGTAACCGTAGGCGACCTCGGCGAAATTCTTGGCGCGTTCGTCTGGTGGTTGTTCACGCATCGGGGTGCGCTGTTGCGGGATGGTGCGGAGTTTGCGCTTTTTGGTTGTCATTTGCTTGCAGTCATCTGTTTTCTCCGCCTGCTGGTGCGCCCGCCATTATCCGGCAGGAACTTGACCAACGTTCCTCAGCGGCTTTTTCTTCATCTTTATAACGTTTTAGCCTGGTCATCAAATCCTCAAAATCAACTTTATGGCCGTCAAAATCTGGACCATCGACGCAAGCAAATTTCACTTCGTCGCCGATATTCACCCGGCAGCCGCCGCACATGCCGGTGCCGTCCACCATGATGGGGTTGAGGCTAACGATCGTCTTGATTTCGTGGGGGCGGGTGACTTCGGCGCTCGCCTTCATCATGATGGGCGGGCCGATAGCGATCACTTCGTCGATATCGTTGTGGGACGCGATGGCCTGGGCGATGCCGTCGGAAACGAACCCTTTGAGGCCCGCCGAACCGTCATCGGTGCACAGGATAAGTTCGTCGCATATGGCGGCGAATTTGTCTTTCCAGAACACGAGATTTTCAGTGCGAAAGCCCAGCACGCCAATGACATATGCGCCCGCTTCCTTGAAGGCGCGCGCTTGCGGAAAAACTGGCGCAACGCCCAGACCGCCGCCGACGCACACCACCTTTTTGGCGCCGTCTATCTGGCTTGGTACGCCCATCGGTCCGACCAGCGCATATAGCGTTGTGCCAGGCTGACACGTCTTTTGCATTTCCCGTGTGGTTTTTCCCACGGCCTGCACCACAAGCGTTACCGTGCCTTTGTCACGGTCGAAATCGGCAATGGTCAGCGGGATGCGCTCACCTTCCTCATGCGACATGACGATAACGAATTGTCCGGGTTTTGCGGCTTTCGCCATCAGCTTGTGGCTGATAACGAGTGAATATGTGACGTCTGAGAAATCTTCGCGTCCAACGATTTGGAAACTCATTTCGTTCCCGCCTTACTCATGCGTAGTTCTATAACATGCCGCATAGGAGTAACATTTTTGCTATGCAGTAATTGACTTAGCGCAAAGCATTACATGGGGTTGCACATTGTCATTTCACAAGGCACATTCTAACGGGGACATCTCGCATTTGCACGAATCAATCAAGCGAGATCACGAAATATTTTGCAGGACGAGGAGCGTTACATGACCGCTCTTATCAGAGTTTTGAATGAAGAGCACCGGAATATCGAAAAATTACTTAAAATCTTAGATAGTGAGCTGGCGGTCTTTGATCGGGGTGAGCAACCTGATTATGAGATTTTGCAGGCTATAGCCGGTTACTTCATGGAATACGCCAATCGCTGCCATCATCCGAAGGAAGACGTGATCTTCTCTTTGCTGAGACAGCGCGACGCGAGCATGGAAGACGCCATCGCCGAGATAGAGGCCGAACATAAAGCTGAAGCTGAGCGGCTGGGTAAGTTCGCGCAAGTCATCGAAAGCGTGCGGCTTGATCATGAAATCCGGCGGCAGACGCTTCACGATGCCGTGAGCGGGTTCATAAAATATCAGCGCGCGCATATCGACAAGGAAGAGGGTAAACTTTTCCCTGCCGCGCTGAAGGCGCTCACGTCGGAAGACTGGGCGCAAATTGCCAGCCAGGATGACGGCGTGAAAGACCCGCTATTCGATGGTGAGGTTGAGGAAAAATTCCGAGCGCTGCATCAGCGGTTTTTGCAATGGGGCGCTGAGAATGAGGCTGAGCGAGCCGGAGCTTCCGGCGTCTAATTGGCGCGTACGCAAGGCTGGCAGAGCTGGTGCGAGAAAAGCAAACTCCCGCCTCGTTGGAGAAGCGGGAGCTTAAAGCGTTGTTAACTTAACGCGAGATTGACTTACCGTGTCGGAACCGGCTTAGCGCCACGATAATCGTAGAAGCCGCGCTGCGCCTTCCGGCCCAGCCATCCTGCTTCCACATATTTCACGAGCAGCGGGCAGGGACGGTATTTCGAGTCAGCCAAGCCTTCGTACAGCACCTGCATGATCGACAAGCAGGTATCCAGTCCGATGAAGTCAGCGAGCTGCAACGGTCCCATGCGATGGTTGGCGCCCAGACGCAAGGCCGTGTCGATGGCCTCAACCGAGCCAACGCCTTCATAAAGCGTGTAAATCGCTTCGTTGATCATCGGCAGGAGAATGCGGTTGACCATGAAAGCCGGGAAATCTTCGGAAACGGCGACGGTTTTGCCGAGCGATGCTACGAATTCGCGCGCGACGACGAAGGTTTCCTCAACCGTGGCGATGCCGCGGATCATTTCCACCAGCTCCATCACCGGCACCGGGTTCATGAAGTGCATGCCGATGAAGTTTTCCGGTCGATCGGTGACCGCAGCCATGCGTGTAATGGAAATCGACGAGGTATTCGTCGCCAGAATCGCGGTGGGTTTCAAGCTTGGGCAAAGTTGTTGGAAAATTTTCCGTTTGACGTCTTCGTCTTCAACTGCGGCTTCGATTACCAGATCGCAATCGCCAAATGCTTCATATGATGGTGCATAACTGATATGCGCCAAAGCTTCTGCGCGTTTTTCTTCGGATAACTTACCGTTTGAGACTTGACGCGCCATATTGCCATTGATGGTCGCGAGGGCGGCTTCAACCCGTTCTTTCGATACGTCGGTGATTGCAACATCGTATCCTGATTGGGCGATCACATGGGCAATACCATTTCCCATTTGACCTGCGCCGATGATGCCTATTTTTTTAATTGTCACTTTTCCGGCTCCTGGAGTAGCCGCTTGTCCGACAGCGGTGGGGGTTTTGGTTTCCATGTTTGTCATTCGTTGCCTCAACGGTAGGAATTTCAGCCCTGCGTTCTATAATTCGGCCTCGAGCTCCGGCAACGCCTCAAACAAATCAGCCACGAGGCCATAATCTGCGACTTGAAATATCGGCGCGCCTTCATCCTTGTTGATGGCAACTATAACCTTAGAATCTTTCATACCTGCTAAGTGCTGAATAGCTCCTGAAATTCCTACCGCAATGTAAAGTTCGGGGGCTACAATTTTACCTGTTTGTCCTACTTGGTAGTCATTTGGGACATATCCCGCATCGACGGCTGCGCGGCTAGCTCCCACGGCCGCGCCCAGTTTATCGGCGACACGTTCGAGTATTTGGAAATGCTCGCCCGATTTCATGCCGCGTCCGCCTGAAATGACGACGCGCGCTGAGGTGAGATCCGGGCGGTCCGATTTGTGAATTTCCTCAGAAACGAATTGCGATACGCCAGCGCTGGCGCTAGCGGTAATGGCTTCCACAGGCGCTGTTCCGCCTTCTGAGGCGGCGGCAAAAGCCGTTGTGCGAACGGTGACGACCAGTTTCATGCTATCGGGCGCTTCCACCGTTTGAACGGCGTTGCCTGCATAAATCGGGCGTTTGAAGCGGTTCGGCGCTTCCACGGCTATGATGTCGGAAATTTGCGGCGTATCGAGCAGAGCGGCCACGCGTGGCATGAAGTTTTTGGCCGTGGCGGTGGCGGGCGCGATGAGCGCGCCGTATCCGGGCATCAGCGACGTGATGAGCGTGGTCATTTCTTCGGCTAGCTGATGGTCGAGATGTGGCGCTTCAGCGAGGAGAACCTTGCGCACGCCAGCGAATTTAGCGGCGGCGTCAGCAGCGGCCCGGCAGCCGTTCCCGGCAACGAGAATGTCGATATCTCCGCCCATAGCCTGCGCCGCACTCAGCGCTTTGGCGGTGGCGTCGTTCAGAGTGCTATTATTGTGTTCGGCAATCAGAAGAATAGTCATTAGAGCACTCCCGCTTCACGAAGTTTCGCCACAAGTTCCGCTACGCTGGCCACGTTTTGCCCGGCTTTGCGGGGAGCGGGTTCTTCAGTGTTCAAAATCTTGATGCGCGGCTCCAGGGGAATGCCCAGCGTCGCCGGATCAATTTCGGCAAGCGGTTTCTTCTTGGCTTTCATGATGTTGGGAAGCGAAGCATAGCGCGGTTCGTTGAGCCGCAAATCAGTGGTGATGATGGCCGGAAGCTGGAGCGAGAGCGTTTGCAAGCCTCCGTCTACTTCGCGCGTTACATTCACCCGGTTCTCGGCGGTTGCCACCTCAACCTTGGAGGCGAATGTTCCTTGCGACCAACCGAGAAGTGCGGCGAGCATTTGCCCGGTTTGGTTGCTGTCGTCGTCGATGGCCTGTTTGCCGAGGAGAATAATACCTGGCGTTTCCTCAGCGGCGACTGATTTGATGATCTTGGCGACCGTTAATGGCTCCACCGCGATGTCGGTTTTTACCAGAATAGCGCGGTCGGCCCCCATGGCGAGAGCAGTGCGCAAGGTCTCCTGCGCTTTTTGCGGTCCTACGGACAATGCCACAACTTCGCTGGCGATGCCCTTTTCCTTCAGACGGATCGCCTCTTCCACGGCGATTTCGTCGAAAGGGTTCATTGACATTTTTACGTGATCGGTATCGACGCCGCTTCCATCCGGTTTTACACGGATTTTTACATTGAAATCGACAACACGTTTGACTGGAACCAGAATCCGCATGAAAGGCGTCTCCACATTAAGATGCTCGCCCCGCGAATGACCATACGATAATGCACTTCACTGGCGTTCAACAAATGGCCAGAGTTGTGACTAACTTCGTCTCGCAAGTGCGAAATAATGCAAACGCTAAAGGCGTGTAGTACATGTGTCAATGCAAAGAAAGCACCACTTGGCCAAAAGGCCACATGCTAAATATAGGGGTGCCCGTCCTAATATTAAGGGCATTTCCCCTAGCCAATGTATCATCCAAGACGCAGGTTTTGGCTTCAGCCTGATTTCATTCGGCGTTTGTTCTGTGCTTGTTTACCCTGGTCTTTATCTTCAAGCCCGGTACTCAAGTCGAAGAGTGGGAAGCCGGGTTTTCGCATAAAAGTGATGAGTATGGCTCCGGTGACCAAACCGCCGATATGCGCCCAGTAGGCCGTGCCGCTGGTGTCCTGATCCTTATAGGCGAGGTAGACGCTCACAACTTGAAATCCGACCCACACCATAAGGGCGAAGCCCGCGCTGATCCTGAGCGGAATACGGAACAGGAATAGCACCCACACGCGCACATTCGGATGCATTATGAGATACGCGGCGATGATGCCTGAGACTGCCCCACTTGCGCCAATGAGCTGGCCTCCCAGCGCCGGGGAACCGATGGGCATGAGGATTTTCATGGCATAGACATGCGCAAGACCGGCGACTACGCCGCATACGAGATAGAAAATCACAAAACGGAAATGCCCCATCGCGTCTTCGACATTGTCGCCAAAGACCCAGAGGAACAGCATATTGCCGAGCAAATGCATAAAATTGCCGTGAACGAACATGTAGGTGATGAGCGTCAGCGGTTCGGCGATGTTGAATGCTCCGGCGGGCGCGGTGTAGCCGAGTGCGTCGGGTTGGTTCAACAGCTCGTTCGGGACGACAGCAAATGCTAGTTGTGCTTGTTCATGGAGCGAATCTCCGACCGCCAGCATGAAGAAATACACACCGCAATTGATGATGATCAAACCAACGGTTACGAATTGAAAGCGGATGCGATCTAGCGGATTAGCATCCCACAGCGGCACAAGCATTATGCCCTTCCCCCAAGCTGTTGACGAATTTTTATAGATGCAAGTTTTGAGCCGTAGCATCCTGCTTTGTATAAAGACACCATAAAATACGCACATTTCCAGAAAAATCGAGTGAATGCTTTTAGCACTGATTATTTTATGGCGCTACGATCACTTTTTAGCGGTTATTTCCTGGTTTCCATAGCACATCATCCGCGCCTTTGTTGTTGGCGTAGCGGCTGGCTACGAAAAGAAAATCTGACAAGCGGTTCATATATTTAATGGCGGCTGCATTGACCGGCTCGTTGTCCTGGGCGGCGAGTTCAACCATGTGGCGCTCAGCGCGGCGGCAGATGGTGCGGGCGAGGTGGAGCGCGGCGGCGGCGGGTGTTCCGCCAGGCAGCACGAACGAGGCGAGCGGCGTCATTTCGCTGTTGAGCTGGTCGATTTCGGTCTCAAGGCGGGCGACCTGCGAGGCGACGATGCGCAGTGGTTCGTAGGGCAGGGGGGCGCCGCGATCTGGCGTACACAGATCGGCGCCGAGGTCGAACAGGTCGTTCTGAATGCGGGCGAGCATTGCGTCGAGGGTGGTTTGCTCGGAAATTGCGTGTTCGGTGGGGACGGCTTTGGTGGAGGCGGCAGGTGTCAGAGCTTGGCGCGCCACGCCGATGGCGGCGTTTGCTTCGTCCACCGTGCCATAAGCGGCGACGCGGAGATCGTATTTCGGGCGGCGCTCCCCATCGCCAAGGGCGGTAGACCCGTCATCGCCCGTGCGGGTGTAGATTTTCGATAGGACAACCATGTCGGCGCAAACCTGTCTGCTGATTCCGCAAACAGATTACCACCGATAGCCGAGCCGAACACCTGCATTTGTGAGGCCTTGGTTTTCGCTACACAGGCCAGCGTTGGAAATGTGATCGACCGTAGCCAGAATGCGCACCCGGTTCGTGATGTCGAAGCCCAGCGAGGCGGATTCACGGAATAGTAGCGGGCAACCGTATGAGTCAGCGTTGTTGTCGGCTGTCGGTCCATCGTGAACTGCGCCGCCGAGGCTGGTTTCAAAAAACAGACGGCTGGCGAAGTGGTGTTCCCAGGTGAAACCGGCGTAAATCTCGCTGATGCCATCGGGGGCGATAGTGGTCCCCAGATGCAAGCGCGGGCTCAAAACGAAGGTCGTTACTGGGTCGGCTTGCGGCGTGTTATACCGCGCGAACAGAAACTCAATGTTAATGCCTGCTGTGCCTTCCGGGGCGGCGCCGCTGTTTTCAAGGTTGGTGGTCATGCCCCCCACGCGCAACTCATAAGCGGCAGATGACATGGCTGGGCCAATTGACTGTGTAGTGATCGGGGCTTGTGCTGATGCCGAAACAGAAGCTCCTCCTGCTTGAGCGCTGGTAGAAATGGTGGAGCAGACCAAACGAACCGCTGCCAGACAGAACGACCGGGGACACAAACCACCCGACCACATGCTTGAGTTTCCCATAGCATCGCCGCTTTGTATGATTTTTACAGATTATGTGGCGCTATCTTTGGTTGCGGTCAATCATGAAAACTACTTACGCGAGCTATTTTCCGTAACTCGTGTCTAAGCTGCCACAGCGGCGGGGAGAACTCTGTCAACAGGCCATAGGCACCCCAAGCAGCCTAGGCCCCAGAAGCCTAAGAAGCGATCCCCCTTCCTGGCTGCAAGGAAACGAGATCGCTAATGGGCGCTGATATAGAGAGTACCGCCTCAAGAAACGATTGCAGGTAGAATTTCTCCGGCTGGCGTTGTCGCATCCGCATTGAACACGCGTGTAAGCTTGACAGTTTGTGAAGCCGCGCCGGTTACGGAGGCCAAACCGGGCAATCAGCGCGCAGGCATCGTTAACGTAGTTGCCTTCACGCAATCTCTGAAAGCCGCCGCCCGGCAGTACGTAATAGGGACCAGGGTCGCGGGCGCCAGGGCGTACGTCATGAACAAAGGTTGGCTGCCAGCCGTTGCCTCGGCAAGGAGATGCGAAAGCTTGTTCGGTAGCCGAGAATAACAGTAAGATTCCTGCTACGAACAACAAGACCAGCGTCGGAACGGATCTCCATTGCAAGTAACGACGTTCACATACCCGCCAGCTTAAAACTGTTCGGGAAAGTTCTGCGGAAGTGCTGATATATGCCATTGTGAACCCCTTGATTTTCTTAAAATTATTATATGGTAATCAAGACCATGGGGGTGATTCGTTACTACTCCACTTATTTTTAACTTAAAATTAGCAACTGTAGCCCCGCTGCGGTGGGTCTTGATTTTCAGCGCAAACAGACCACCCAGGCGAAATGAGCAATCACAAGGCACATAAGAATATTCTGACGGAGCTGCGTGAGCGGGGTCAGAAATTCCGTTTGCATATGAAAGAGTATCGTGTGACGCGCACTATGCGGCTGGTTCCGCATTAAGCGTAGAGCAGACCGTCATTCATTGGCAAGCCCGTGAAAATACGCGAGAACGCCCGTTAAGAAGTTCTAACCCGTTTGCTAGCTAACCTCGCGTAGGACTTCCGGCGGGCTTTACAAGTGGTCCAACTCTAACGCTTCCAACCACTAGAATTTTTGCCTATGGATCAAATTGACCTGACATTTGAATAAGTTGATTGATGCTTACAATCCATGCGATGGGACACAAATGTCAGGTTTGATCCACTAGGCATCGCGTCCGGCGATCAGCCAGTACATCCATCCGGCGGCGGAGCCGGCCAGTGCTAGAACTGCGTAATGCGGAGCCGAGAAAGTGAAGTCTTCGCTATATTGCCTCAAAAGCAACGGCATGACTGCGCAGGCGATGGCTCCTGCTGGGACATAATACATCCATGAGCGTATCTTTGCGAGTTCACCGATAACTAACAGAATGATTGCGGGTAGAAGCGTTAAAGCCTCAGCAAGTGAGATAATGAGCACAAGCGCATCTAAGAGGTGGTTCAAGACGACAGCCATCTCTTCCTCCGCCCCGCCTGGAACTGCTGGCTGTTGGGTGATAGCTTGAACGCCCAATCCAAATGCAAGTGCAAACAGCGTGATAACGCCCACAGTAACTGCTACGGCGAAAGCAAACGCCACCATGATAGCGCGGCGGAAGGTATTGCGTTTCATCTGGCGCTTTCCTCGTTGTGGGGGGCTGCATCTGAAGCGGCTTCGTTTGTCTTCGTTACGAGGCGCTCGCTCGCTGGTGTCTTTTGGCTGGCTGAGCGTAATTGCCCGCAAGCGGCCATGATGTCGCGTCCGCGCGGTGTGCGGATGGGGCTGGCGTAGCCAGCGCGGTTGACCACTTCGGCGAAACGTTCGATTTGCTCCCAGTCGGAGCAATCATACGGCGATCCTGGCCACGGATTAAACGGAATAAGATTGATTTTCGCAGGAATGCCCGCCAGAAGGCGCACCAACTCGCGTGCCTCGGCGACGCTGTCGTTAACGCCTTTCAGCATCACGTATTCGAAGGTGATGCGGCGCGCGTTCGACAGACCGGGATAGTTGCGGCAGGCGTCCAGCAGCTCGGCTATCGGGTATTTGCGGTTAAGCGGGACCAGTTCGTTGCGCAAGTCATCGCGCACTGCGTGGAGCGAAATCGCCAGCATCACGCCCATTTCGGCCCCCGCCCGCGCGATCATCGGCGCCACGCCGGATGTGGACAGCGTGATGCGCCGTTTGGACACCGAAAGCCCCTCGCCATCGGAAATGACATCAACCGCCTGTGCCACATTGTCGAAATTGTAGAGCGGCTCGCCCATGCCCATCAGCACGATGTTGGTGATCTTGCGTTCACTATCTGGCAGGCCATGGGTTTGCGCTGGCTGAGGAGCGTCCGGCCATTCGCCTAGCCGGTCGCGCGCGATGAGGATTTGCGCGACGATCTCGCCAGCCGTGAGATTGCGCACCAGCTTTTGTGTGCCGGTGTGGCAAAACGTGCAATTCAATGTGCAGCCGATCTGGCTGGATATGCACAGCGTGCCGCGGTCCGGCTCGGGGATGTAGACGGCTTCGATTTCGGGCGCTCGCTCGCCAGGGGCGGAGGGCGCGAGCCGCAGCAGCCATTTGCGGGTGCCATCGGCGGAAATTTGTTCAGCGGCGATTTCCGGACGTTCCAGCGTGAACCGCTCGGCGAGCTTGCAACGCAAATCCTTGGCGATGTTGGTCATGCCTGCGAAGTCTTGCGCGCCATGGGTATACATCCAGCCCCAGATTTGCGAGACGCGCATGCGCTGCTGATTCGCGGGGACACCAGCGAGCGCGAGTTGCTCTGCCAGTTGCCCCCGCGTAAGTCCTAGAAGCGATACGCGGTTATCGCCCTCAGCCACAGAAACATGCTCTGTGGCGTTTTCCAGCGCCGGATCCGCCGCTACAGTCGTATGGGGCATGGTGGTCATCGGTTAACCTGACATTACGATAAGGAACAAGCAGTGCCAGGCTGTTTACCTGCCCCTAAACTATTGGCAAACGTTTCCAAGTTCTTTTAGCGCTGCGGATATTCCGCTCAGATCGTAGTCGTCGATCGTGGTCGTTCCGCGAGTGGAAATGCTTGTGACCGTCAAACTTGCGCCTTTCTTCATGGCGGCGATCAGCTTGCGTTCTTCATCGGGGTCTTTCAGGAAAACCTTATCGCCTTTGGGGAAAAGCTCGTACTTTTGTGAGCCAATTGCGATATTGGGCTTGCCAGCCGGCTTTACGGGGTAGCCAAGCTTGATGCTGACCTCGTTACGCACGCCGTCCTTCTGCCATGTCGTCAGATAGAAGAAGATCGGTCCACGGTTCACGTTCTCGGGTTTAATGCTCTTGGGTTGAGACGCGGCGAAACAGATTTTATTGCCTTTGTCACCGTGGACAAAGACATGCCAGCTTCCGAAACTTTTAACCAACTTGGCATTCTGGGCGCTGGCTGGTGAAGCCGCGATCAGAAAACCCGCTGCAAGACAGGCAGCTATAAATCGCATATTCAGCCTCCGAATATTACTGGGCCTCGTGACTCTAAATTAGTGAATTAGCAATACACATAGCCGATGGCCAGGATAAACTCATATGGCCTTTCGTAATTGCCGACAAATTTGCAACTCTCGCATTCCTGATCGGGGGCAGCGAACATTAAGGCGCCACAAATTGGCTATCAAAAAGATGCTTAAAATGGCATGGTGGTTGAATAGCTGACAACTTTTACCCATTATATTCCTTGCTGGGCTGTGGACAGAGCCACTGTGTTTCCGGACATGGTTATGCATTCAATAATATTTAATCGGCCGATGTCATTCCTAAGCAGACTGCCAGTTGTAGCCGTTAGTGACAGGGAAATGGATGACTGAACAGATTTTTCGCTTTTGGAATCCCTTGCGTAAATTTTCGCAGACGGCTTCGGCAGATGCTTCTGACACTCCGGCTAAGACGGATGAAAACGAGGCGCAGGTTGCAAAAACCAGCGCTAGCGCCAGTGATAGCGAGGGTACCCCGTCTTTAATTGTTGATGATGATTTAGAGCTTCGGGCCAGCGAAGTGGCTGATTTGCGCGCAGATGTGCTCGCAAAGATGACCTATACGATCGGAAAACACCGGGCGTCGGCGAACACGCGCGACTGGTTTATCGCTACCGCGCTTGCTGTGCGTGATCGCATTGTGGAACGCTGGATCGCCTCACAAAGATCGAGTTATGCGCAAAATCAGCGCCGGGTTTATTATCTATCGCTCGAATTTCTCATTGGGCGGCTGTTAATGGATTCGCTCAACAATTTGCGCATTACCGACCAGATGCGCGAGGCGCTCGCCGGTCTTGGCGTCGATCTCGACAAGCTGCGCGACATCGAACCGGACGCAGCGCTCGGCAATGGCGGTCTTGGGCGGTTGGCGGCCTGCTTCATGGAGAGCATGGCGACGCTGTCTATTTCCTCGCACGGTTATGGCATTCGTTACGATCACGGTCTGTTCCGCCAGGGCATCAAGGACGGCTGGCAGCAGGAATGTCCGGAAGAATGGCTGGAATTCGGGAACCCGTGGGAGTTTCCGCGCCCAGAGCTTTGCTACCCTATCGGCTTTGGCGGTACAGTTGAGGCTGTGCGGGCCGGCGCGGTGGCGCAAATCTGGCGACCTTCGGAAATTGTCGAGGCGGTGGCTTACGATACGCCTGTGGTCGGTTGGCGGGGCGCTTCGGTGAATACGCTGCGCCTGTGGACTTCGCGCGCCTCCGATCCGCTGCATCTGGAGGCGTTTAACGCAGGCGACTATGTGGGCGCACAAACGGGTGAAGTGCTGGCGCAGTCGATCTCGAAAGTGCTTTACCCAAGCGATTCGACGCCTGCGGGGCAGGAATTGCGTCTGCGGCAGGAATATTTCTTCGCCTCGGCGTCGCTGCAAGACCTCATCCGCCGCCATTTGGAGCAGCACGGCGATATTACCAAGCTCGCCGATAAGGTTGCGATTCAGCTTAACGACACTCACCCGGCGATTGCTGTGCCTGAATTGCTACGTCTTCTCGTAGACGTTTATGGCGTCGATTGGGAGCAGGCGTGGAAGATTACGCAGGCGACGTTCTCCTACACCAACCATACGCTGTTGCCGGAGGCGCTGGAAACCTGGCCGGTGCCTTTGATGGAACGTCTCTTGCCGCGCCACATGCAGATTATCTATCTGATGAACGCGCTGCATCTTGATGCGCTGCGTGCGAAAGGCAATACCGACCAGGCGTTGCTTTCTTCTGTTTCCCTTATTGACGAATACCAGGGGCGTCGTGTCCGCATGGGGCATTTGGCGTTCTTGGGCTCGCATAAGATCAATGGCGTGTCGAAGTTGCACTCCAATCTTATTGGCGAAACGGTATTCCATGACCTGCATGAGCTTTACCCGGACCGTGTCGTCAACGTGACGAACGGCATCACCTTCCGGCGCTGGCTTCTTGAGGCAAATCCAGGTTTGTCTACGCTGTTGACGGAAACCATCGGTCCGGACTTTTTGGACAATCCCGAAGCGCTCACCTCGCTGGAGGAATATGCTTCGAACACCGATTTTCAGTCGCGATATGCAAAGGTGCGCCGCGCGAACAAAGAGGCTCTCGCGAAAATCATTACCGACCGTCTGCTTATTAAGGTCGATCCGGATGCGCTGTTCGATGTGCAGATCAAGCGCATGCACGAATATAAGCGCCAGCTTTTGAATATTCTTGAGGCAATCGCGCAATATAACGACATCCGGGCGCATCCCACGCGCGATTTCGTGCCATGCGTGAAGATTTTCGCAGGTAAGGCGGCGGCGAGTTACCATCAGGCCAAGCTGATCATCAAGCTGTTTCATGATGTGGCGCGGGTTGTGAACAACGATCCAGCGGTGCGCGGCCTTCTGAAAGTGGTGTTCTTGCCGAACTACAATGTGAGTCTCGCCGAATCGATCATTCCGGCGGCGGATTTGTCCGAGCAGATTTCCACAGCGGGCATGGAAGCGTCCGGCACTGGCAACATGAAATTCGCGCTGAATGGCGCGCTAACCATTGGCACGCTCGACGGCGCGAATGTGGAGATTCGTGAGCATGTGGGCGATGATAACATCTTCATTTTCGGCATGACCGCCGATGAAGTGGAGGCGCGCCGCGCCAAAGGAATCGACGCTCGCCAAGCGATTGCTGAGTCTCCGAGACTGAGCGAGGTGCTTGATGCGGTTGCATCGGGCGTGTTCTCGCCGGATGACAAAAAGCGGTACAAGCATCTTGTGGATACGTTGACTTATCACGACCACTTTATGGTGGCGGCTGATTTTGACGCCTATTACACAGCGCAACGCAATGTCGGCATCAAATGGCGTGACCGCAAATCGTGGTGGCGTTCCGCCATATATAACACCGCACGTATGGGATGGTTTTCTTCTGACCGCTCTATATCAGAATACGCCCAGGATATCTGGCGGGTTCCCGTTCGCCGAAGTTGAGCGGAATATCATTTTACGGCATGTTTTAAGCCCTGCTCAAACGTTTATGACGATTGGGCGGGGAAACTTGCGCGCGTGGTAAGGTTCGAACATGGTCGGCCTTGCATGCATGCATATGTACATACCTGCGTTGCCCCGGAATAGCGTCTTATGCTTGTCAAGGTAGGGGTTTCAGTGCACATCATAATTCATGCAGTCTATCTTGGCGCATATAGAACAAGGAAAACACATGAGCGGTCTCAACTGGCGAGCGCAAGATGATGACGTGGCACGAATCGTTGGTGCACACCATGGCGATCCTTTTGCCATTCTGGGACAGCACCGCGTCGCTGAAGGCACGGTGGTGCGGGCGTTCGTTCCTGGAGCGGAACGTGTCACGGTGCTGACATCCGGTGCGCCAGCGGATTTCGATCTCGCCATCCGTGAGGGTAGCGGTTTTTTCGAAGGTCTCGCGTCAGGGCATGAGGAGCGATTCGCTTACCGGCTGCGCGCGCAGAATGCTGGCGGAACGTGGGAATTCGCCGATCCTTATGCATTTGGTCCGGTCTTGGGAGAAGTTGACGATTATCTGCTGGTAGAAGGTACGCACAGCCAGCTTTATGAGCGCCTTGGCGCGCATCTCATAACGCATGAGGGCGAGGAAGGCACGCTGTTCGCGGTCTGGGCGCCACAGGCCAAGCGTGTGTCCGTTGTGGGTGATTTCAATCACTGGGATGGCCGCCGCCACCAGATGCGCAAGCGGGTCGATAGCGGCCTATGGGAAATTTTCGCGCCAGGTGTGGGAGAAGGCAACAATTACAAATTCGAAATCACCGGCGCGCAAGGTGGGCTTCTGCCGCTGAAAGCTGATCCGTTTGCGTTTGCAAGCGAGATGCGCCCGTCCACCGCGTCCGTTGTCGCCAGTCAAAGCCGGTTCGAATGGCATGACGAGCAGCATACAGCGGCCCGTCCCGGCGGTGGAAACGCGCGGCGTTCGCCGATGTCGGTCTATGAGGTGCATCTGGGGTCATGGCGGCGCAATGGTTATGGCGGGTTTCTCAGCTATGATGAACTGGCCGATCAACTCGTGCCGTATGTTGTCGATATGGGCTTCACGCATATCGAGATGATGCCAATTTCTGAGCATCCTTTTGACGCCTCGTGGGGGTATCAGCCGATTGGGCTGTTTGCGCCAACCCGGCGTTTTGGCGATCCGGAAGGGTTTCAGCGACTGGTGAACCGCGCGCATCAGGCAGGGATTGGTATCATTCTTGACTGGGTGCCCGCGCATTTCCCCACCGATGAGCACGGCCTCAACTGGTTTGACGGCGCGCCGCTTTACGAGCATGCCGATCCGCGCCGGGGCTTCCATCCTGACTGGAACACCGCGATTTACGATTTCAGCCGCCGCGAAGTTTCGAACATCCTGGCTGCCAACGCGCTTTACTGGCTTGATCGCTTCCACATTGACGGCCTGCGCGTGGATGCCGTGGCCTCGATGCTCTATCTCGATTATTCGCGCCGGGATGGCGATTGGCTGCCTAACCCTGATGGCGGCAATGATAATCGCGAGGCGGTGCAATTCCTTCAGCGCGTGAACGAGCTTGTGTATTCGAATTATCCGGGGGCGATCACTATCGCTGAGGAATCCACATCCTGGCCGGGCGTTTCCAGTCCAACAAGCGGCGGAGGTCTCGGATTTGGCTTTAAGTGGAATATGGGTTGGATGAATGACACGCTATCATACATGGCGCTTGATCCGATTTACCGGCGTTATCATCACGACAAGCTGACATTTGGCTTGCTCTATGCGTTCTCGGAGAATTTCGTCTTGCCGCTTTCGCATGACGAAGTCGTACACGGTAAACGCTCTATCGTGAGCAAAATGCCGGGAGATGAATGGCAACGTTTCGCCAATGTTCGTGCGTATTACGGGTTTATGTGGGGCTATCCAGGGAAGAAATTGTTGTTTATGGGGCAGGAATTCGGGCAGACCAACGAATGGAACCACGATGTCAGCTTAGATTGGTGGCTCCTAGATCACGGTCCGCACAATGGCTTGCAAACATTCGTCCGCGATTTGAATCGCCTGCATCGTGAGAAATCGCCGCTTTACGCGCGTGACTGCGAACCGGAAGGCTTCCAGTGGATCGTCGTGAACGATGCCGATCATTCTGTGTTTGCGTGGGTTAGATGGGGCGAGCCGGGGACGCGGCCTATCGCTGTGGTGTCGAACTTTACGCCAGAGCCTCGTTACGGCTATCGCATTGGCCTGCCATATACCGGATGCTGGCGGGAAATCCTCAATTCTGACGCGCGCGAATATGGCGGGTCAGGACTGGGCAATTTCGGCGGCATCGTTGCGCATGAACATGGTTCGCACGGTTTTCCTGCGTCCGCGGAAATGTTCTTACCGCCTTTATCTACAGTGTATCTGGAGTATCAACCGGATTAACAGACGTCGGTTCAGAAGCAACGCGTAACTGTAGAGTGTCGTCTTAAACCTTTAAGGAGTGAAACGTGAAGCCCGCCGGAGCATCACCCCTCGCGCGTCAAGCAATGGCCTTTGTGCTCGCAGGAGGACGCGGCAGTCGTTTGCTGGATTTGACAGCCAAGCGCGCTAAACCCGCCGTTTATTTCGGCGGTAAGCTGCGCATCGTGGATTTCGCTTTGTCCAACGCTTTCAATTCAGGCATTCGGCATATTGCGGTCGCCACTCAATATCAGGCCCACAGTCTTATCCGCCATCTCCACCGAAGTTGGAATTTCCTGCGACCGGTGCGGAATGAAAGTTTTGACATTCTGCCTGCCAGCCAACGCATCGCGGAGGATATGTGGTATCTGGGGACCGCTGATGCCATCTACCAGAATATCGATATCATCGAAGGTTACGGGTCCACTTACGTGGTCGTGTTGGCGGGCGATCACGTCTACAAGATGGACTATGAGCACATGCTGCAACAGCATGTCGAGCAAGGGGCGGATGTAACTGTCGGTTGTATTGAGGTGCCGCGCGAGGACGCAAGCGCTTTTGGCGTCATGCATGTAGATGATCAGGACAAGATTGTTTCCTTCCAGGAAAAACCCGATATTCCGCCGGGTATGCCCGATAAACCAGATACATCGCTCGCCAGTATGGGGCTTTATGTTTTCGAAACGAAATTTTTGGTTGATGAGTTAAAACGTGATGCCGCAAATGTGCTTTCCACACACGATTTCGGTAAGGATATAATTCCCCATATCGTTGAGCATGGCCGGGCCGTTGCGCATAATTTCAAGCGCTCATGCGTCCGTTCAGAAGGGGAGAAATGCGCCTATTGGCGCGATGTTGGAACGGTCGATGCCTATTGGTCCGCAAATATTGATTTGACCGATGTGGTGCCCGTTCTCGATATTTATGATCGTGATTGGCCTATTTGGTCTTACAACGAGATGTCGCCGCCCGCGAAGTTCGTCCACGATGAGGACGGCCGCCGAGGCATGGCTATTTCGTCACTAGTATCGGGTGGGTGCGTCATATCGGG
The DNA here is from genome assembly GCA_037387425.1 of Alphaproteobacteria bacterium. Lineage (GTDB taxonomy): Bacteria > Pseudomonadota > Alphaproteobacteria > Rhizobiales > Rhodomicrobiaceae > JARRLC01. The sequence goes on along the minus strand of JARRLC010000016.1, from coordinate 6,522 downwards.
TGCGTCCATGCGGCATTCGCTGCTTTCCACCGGCTCCAGAGTGAATTCTTATTCGGTGGTCGAGAATGCGGTGATTCTGCCGAATGTGTCTGTTGGCCGTTCTGCACGGCTGAAGAATGTCGTTATCGACGCAGGGGTTAATATTCCAGAAGGTCTGGTGGTGGGCGAAGACCCTGAGCTTGACGATGAGCGTTTCTGCCGGACAGGGCGTGGGATATGTCTGATCACGCAACACATGATAGACAGGCTAGCGGCATGACTGAGCCAAGGGTGCTTTCGGTCGTTTCCGAAATCTACCCACTGATTAAAACGGGGGGGTTAGCCGACGTCGCAGGCGCATTGCCGGGCGCGTTGCGCGCAGAAGGCGTGGATATGCGCACGCTGGTGCCAGGATATCCGGCAGTGATGGCCGCACTGGATCACGCTGAACCAATTCAAACGTTTCGCAATTTGTTCGGTGGTCCGGCGCGGCTGCTTTCGGCGAAAGCTGGGGACCTCAATTTGCTGGTGCTGGATGCGCCGCATTTATATGCGCGGCCTGGCAATCCTTACATCGGTCCGGATGGGCTCGATTGGCCCGATAACGCGCTTCGCTTCGGGGCGCTGGCCAAGACAGGCGCCGAAATCGGTAAGGGAATGCTGCCGCAATTTGTGCCTCACGTGGTGCACGCGCATGACTGGCAAACGGCCCTTATCCCCGCGTATTTGCGCTTTGGCCCCAAGGGGCAGCGTATGCCGGGCACGGTCATCACCATTCATAATCTGGCGTTTCAGGGCAGGTTTCCGGCTGATCTGCTCAACGCGTTGGAGCTTCCGCCCAAGTCGTTCGTGTTTGATGGCGTGGAGCATTACGGATTAATTGGCTTCCTAAAGGCGGGGCTGCAATTATCCGACCGCATCACCACCGTTTCCCCCACTTACGCCGCTGAAATCCAGCGCGATGAAACCGGCATGGGGTTCGATGGCCTACTGCGCGCGCGAAGCTGGCGGCTGACCGGTATCCTCAACGGCCTCAACACCAACGTATGGAGTCCGGCTGACGATCCGCATATTGCGTTGAATTACGATATCGATACGCTATCCGCCCGAGCCGCCAATAAAGCCGCGCTGCAAGAAGCGCTGGGGCTCGATTTGCGGCCGGATGCGATGATAGCGGGCATGATCACCCGCTTGTCCGACCAAAAAGGGCTGGACATGTTATTGGAGGTCTTGCCGCTTTTATTCCAGGAAAACATGCAGATCGTGCTGCTTGGTTCGGGTGATCCCGATCTTGAAGCCAAGCTGCGGGCGGCTGCGGACTCACTTCCTGGGCGTATCGGGGTGCATATCGGATATAGCGAGACACTGGCGCACCGTATTCAGGCGGGGTCGGATGTCATTCTGGTGCCTTCGCGGTTTGAGCCTTGCGGACTGACGCAGCTCTGCGCTTTGCGTTATGGTGCGTTGCCGGTGGTAGCGCGTGTGGGCGGGCTGGCTGATAGCATCATCGACGCCAACGATATGGCGATGGCAGCGGGGGTTGCGACAGGTTTTCAGTTCTCCCCTGTTAACAGCGATGCATTTGCCTGGGCGCTGAGTAAGGCGGCGACTTTATTCCATGATCAGGCTGTGTGGCGGACCATGCAGACCAACGGCATGAAGTCCGACCTTTCATGGCGCATACCAGCGAAACGCTATGCTGCGCTTTATCGCGAGTTGATTTTGGCACGGAAGGCAGAGGGAGTTGCTGCATGACATGCGGTATCATCGCGAGCGACGGCTCGCCGGAACCGCTTGGTCTAACGCTCGATGAAACTGGTGCGAATGTCGCGGTGTTTTCCGCGCATGCGAGCGTTATTGAGTTGTGTTTGTTCGATGCGCAAGGGGGCACTGAGACCGCGCGGCTGCGTTTGCCGTGCCGCACTGGCGATGTGTTCCATGGGCATTTCACAGAAATTCGGGCGGGGCAGCGTTATGGCTTGCGCGCCTATGGGCCATTTGCGCCCGCTGAAGGGCATTTCTTCAACCCCGCCAAGCTGTTGATTGATCCGTATGCCTTGATGCTCGACCGGCCTTTCAAGCTGGCGCCTGCTATGTTCGGCTATCGTGCGGATGACATCGGGCATGGGGATAATCCGCGCCCGGATGCGGCGGATAGCGCGCCTTTCATGCCGAAAGCCGTGGCTGTGCAGCCCACTCCCATTGTTGACGACGCGCGCGTCTGTACGCCAAAGCCAGCGAAGTCATGGGCGGGCACGATCCTTTATGAACTCCATGTGCGCGGCTTCACCAAGCAGCATCCACAAGTAGCGCCTGCTATTCGCGGTACGTTTGCTGGGCTTGGTTCGCCCGCGACGATCGAGCACTTAACGCGGCTGGGCGTTACGGCGGTGAAAATCATGCCATGCGCGGCGTGGGCGGATGAGCGTCATCTTGCTGCGGCGGGGCTGACGAATTACTGGGGCTATAATCCGATTGCGTTCATGGCGCCTGATGCTCGGCTTGCGCCGGGCGGGTGGCCGGAAATCGCCGCGAGCGTCGCTGCTTTGCATGAGGCAGGCATTGAAGTCATCATCGATGTTGTGCTGAACCATAGCGGCGAAGGCGATGAGTTCGGTCCCACACTGTCTTTGCGTGGGCTGGATAACGCAACCTATTACCGGCATTCGGCTGAAATTCCGCGTGCGCTTGTCAACGACACAGGATGCGGCAACACGCTGGCGCTTGACCGTCCGCCAGTGGTGCGTCTCGCCATGGATGCATTGCGCGCCTGGACGACACTCGGCGGGGTGGATGGTTTCCGCTTCGATCTGGCCACGGTTTTGGGGCGCAGAGACACAGGTTTTGACATGGGCGCGCCTCTGCTAATGGCCCTTGAGCAAGACCCGGTGCTGCGAGGGGTGCGCCTTATCGCTGAGCCGTGGGATCTCGGGATGGGCGGTTACCAGCTTGGCGCGTTTCCGGCGGGTTGGGGCGAGTGGAACGATAAGTTTCGTGACGCCACGCGCCGGTTCTGGCACGGAAATGGCGGCTTGGTGGGCGAGATGGCGACGCGGTTTTCCGGCTCGTCCGATGTCTTTGCGGCGCGCCACCGGCGGCCCTCGCGCAGCGTCAATTTCGTGACGGCGCATGACGGTTTCACGCTTGCCGATCTCGTGGCCTACGAGCGCAAACACAACGAGGCTAACGGCGAAAACAACCGTGATGGCGCGGACGTTAACCACTCCTGGAACAACGGCGTGGAAGGCGTGACCGACGATCCCGCTATTCTGAGCCGCCGCCGCCGCGATCAGCGCAACTTGCTGGCCACGTTGATGCTTGCGCGCGGCACGCCGATGCTCGCCATGGGGGCGGAACTTGGCCATACCCAACAGGGTAACAACAACGCCTATGCGCAGGATAATCCGCTTTCCTGGGTGGATTGGGCGGAGGCTGATGAAACGCTCACGGCTTTTACGGCAAGGCTGACGGCTTTACGCGCGGCGCACGTCCCTTTGCGGAGCGATCGTTTTTTATCTGGCGAGGTTGTGGACGACGCGCTTATCCCCGATGTGGTGTGGCTGACGCCATCAGGCGTGCCGATGCAGGCTGCTGACTGGGAAAATCCGGCGGGGCGGATGCTTGTCGCCGTGCTCTATACGTCCGGAGGTGATGCAGAAAACGGGGCAGAAGCAGACAGTATCAGCGGTGGGGAACGGGTCGCCGTGGCGCTCAATGCTGGCCATGAACCGGTGAATATCACGCTGCCCGAGCCGCGTGCTGGTTATGGTTGGCGGCAACGTCTTGATACCGCTCACGAAAGCGGCGAGCCACTAAATAGCGCTGCGGACGCGCCGGGCGGCGTTGCCGAAATCGCAGAGCGCTCGGTGGCGGTTTTCGCCGAAGAACTCACTTCTGCGGATGGCGACGCACAAAGACATACGGGGGATGTATCCGCAGGCCCTGCGCCCACAGCGCCGACGTCAGAGCAGCTCGACCAACTTGCGCGCGCGGCGGGCATCTCCGCCGATTGGTACGACTTGGCAGGCAACTGCACCGTAGTTCCTCCGCACACGAAACAGGCGTTGCTTGCCGCCATGGGGCTGCCCGCCAGCTCCAGCGCAGAGGCGCGCGAAAGCTTGTGTCGCCTCGCCGAGGAGATGGACGTTCGCGCGCTGCCGCTCACCTTAACCGCTCACGAAGGGGAGGGGGGCGTGCTGCGTATGCCGATCATCGGTGGACGGGCGCCGTTTGCGGTGCATATCCGCCGTGAGGACGGTGGCGAGGAGCATATTCGTCTGACGCCGGGAGATCTTGAATACGCCACGCATACCGCGCTTGATGGCCGTCGTGTGGAGTGTGTTCTCGCCAAACTGCCTCCGCAACCGCTGGGGCGGCATACGCTGTTTACGGACGACGCGCCTGATGTGCGTTGCCATCTGACTGTTGCGCCGCGACGTTGCTATCTGCCCGACGCGTTCGCTCAAGGCTGGCGCGCAAACGGACTGGGCGCGCAACTTTATTCTGTACGCCGTACTGGCGACCAGGGGATCGGTGATTTCACCACGCTGGCAGAGCTAGGCCGGATGGCGGCAGCGGAAGGGGGGGCGGACATCCTTGCGATCAATCCGCTGCATGCGCTGTTTCCGACGGGACGCGACCGCGCCAGCCCGTATTACCCATCCGACCGGCGTTTTCTTGACGCGCAATATATCGATGTGGCGGCGCTGGCCGCGTTCGGTGCGGGGGCGCGCACCAGTGACGCGCTTGAATGGAACGCGAGCGCTATCGCTGCGCTCGCCGCCACGCCGCAAGTGGATTACGAAGGCGTTTGGGCCGCAAAACGCGACATTCTGGTGGCGGCTTTTGCCGATTTCGAAGCGCTGGCTGCGCATCAGCCAGACGCCGCGCCGGTGCAAAACTTTGCCGCATTCACCGCCAGGGGAGGGCAGGAGCTGCGTCGGTTCGCACAGTTCCAGGCTATCAGCGAGGCGAGGGCAGGGGAGCCGCCGACGCGCTGGCCAGCAGGACTTGCCGCGTGCGAGGATGCCGCGCTCGCCGCCTTTGAGGCGGAGCAGGCGGGGGCTGTGCAGTTCCATCTCTTTACGCAGTGGCTGGCCGAGCGGCAATTCGCCGGGGCGGCTGCAAGCGTTCGCGAGGCGGGGGCGCGTCTGGGGATTTATCGCGATTTGGCGGTGGGAGCGGCCCCTGATGGGGCGGAGGTTTGGGCGAATGCCTGGCAATTTCTGCCTGGGGCTTCGGTGGGCGCGCCGCCTGATCCGATCGGGCCGGAAGGGCAGAATTGGGGTTTGCTGCCGCCCAATCCGCTTGCGTGGCGGCGTTCGGGCTATGCGTTTTTTGCAGGGCTTCTGGCTGCGAATATGCGGCATGCGGGCGCGCTGCGCATCGATCATGCTATGGGGCTGGCGCGGCTGTTCGTCATCCCGCATGGCGGGGCAGCGGCGGATGGTGCTTATCTCGCCTACCCGATGCGCGATTTGTTCGCGCAAGTCGCGCTGGAAAGCGTCCGCGCGCGCTGCGTTGTGGTGTGCGAAGATTTGGGCACGGTTCCGGGTGGGTTCCGCGAGGCGATGGACGATGCCAACATGCTCAGCTATCGCGTGATGTGGTTCGAACGCGGTGAGGGGCATGCGTTCATTCCGCCTAGCGCCTATCCGGTCAAAGCGGTGGCGTGTGTGTCTACGCATGATCTGCCCACGATGCCCGGCTGGCTGGAGGGCGAAGATATCCGCGAGCGGGAAGCGCTGGGGTTCTGGAGCGCAGAAGAAGCCGCAAGCGCCAGAGCCGCGCGCGTCGCCGATAAACGGGCGTTGTTTGACGCGCTTGGGCTGGCGGCTGCTAACCGCGCGGATGTGGAGGGGATTGGAGTGGCCGCAGGCACAGGAGAGGCGAAGGTTGCTGACGAAGACGGAGCAGTGGGCGAAGGCAAAGCAGCAGACGAAGGCGAAGCTGTGCAACAGCCTTCCGCGATGGAAATCGTTGCTGCCGCGCATGAATTTCTCGCCCACACACCCTCTTATATCGCGCTGGCGCAAATCGACGATCTGGCAGGCGAAACTGTCGCTGTCCCGTGAGCGTCCGAATTGGCGGCGTAAGCTCGCCGCTTCTCTGGAGGCGTTGCGCGTAAGTATGCCCCGCCGGACGTTCTGATGAAGACTTAGCAAGAGCCAGTTTGTATTCAAATTTTCCCATAATTTGCGGGGTGTTAGTTTGCCACCCTTCAATCTCCAAAAGACGAAACCCCGGATGAGGTAAAGCAACGCTTTTCCGAAGATCTGGGGCTATGGATGTTTGAAACTTCGATAGATCCCCTTACCACCCCTCAAATTTTTGCATTTCGCTATTGCGGACATGGAAGATCAAACCCGGACCTGGCCGCCGCCGGAACTTGTGCCTGGCATTGCCATATCGTCGTGCGGCCCGACTAAAAGCTCCGCCTCCTGCTGTTCGCTCTTCCATCTGCCAAGCGTCGATTTGCCAATACCAAGATCCGCCGCAACTTCGGCAAGCGGCCGATTACAGCTCAGCAAAATGCGAACCGCC
>JARRLC010000015.1:0-35458 GCA_037387425.1 Alphaproteobacteria bacterium | reverse complement strand
GCTTCTGTTAAGGTTGCCAAGCCCGCCAGCAAGTCTGCTTCGGCTAAGGTTGCTAAGCCCGCCAGCAAGGCCTCTTCCGTTAAGGTAGCCAAGCCCGCTAGCAAGTCTGCTTCGGCTAAGGTTGCCAAGCCCGCAAGCAAGGCCGCTTCGGTTAAGGTCGCCAAGCCCGCAAGCAAGGCAGCTTCGGCTAAGGTCGCCAAGCCTGCCAGCAAGGCCGCTTCCGTTAAGGCCACTAAGCCCGCTAGCAATGGCAAGGCCGCTCCGGCAAGGCGCGCTACCGCTCAGAAACGCGCAGTTCGTCCGGCAGGCGTAGTGGCTGCCAGTAAGACCCGCGCCGCCAAGTCGTCCGCGCAAGCTCGTTCGGCTCAAGGTCGCAAATAATTCTGCATGTGGGATTTGCGGGCGGCTCGAAGTTAGCGCTTTGAGCCGCTCGTTTTTTTGCCCTTCTTTCTGTCTTCGGCGATTTGTTCCGCGTGCATCGGGTTGGGCAGGAAGGTGTGGCCCTCACGGACCAGGAACTCCCATAGCGCTGCCGCCGCAGGCATCAGGCGTTTGTGCGTGTGGTGCGCAATGCGCCAAATCCGCATGATGGGCAGGCCTTCGACATCCAAGATCACCAGACGCCCTGTTTCGATTTCCGCCACCACTGTATGCGCGGAGATGAAAGCGATGCCCAGTCCGGCCATCACCGCCTGTTTGATGGTTTCATTCGACGAAATTTCCATGCCCATGAGTGGTTTTACGCCGCCGTCCGCGAGGAAGTGTTCCATTAATATCCGCGTGCCCGAACCCGATTCCCGCGTGAGGAACGTTTCGTTGGCCAGTTTTGCAACGCTGATACCCTGTTGTGATGCTAACGGATGATCTGGCGGCGCGATGATCACATGCGGATGATCGCCGATCTTGGAACTGTGCATATCCACGCCTTCCGGCGGCCGCCCCATGATCACAAGATCGAATTCAAGTTCGGCGAGCCTATGGATGGTTTCTTCGCGGTTGCAGACGTGAAGCTGGATTTCCACATCCGGGTGCTCAGATTTGAACGCGCCCAGCATCGCCGGAGCGAAGTATTTCGCCGTGCTGACAACCCCAATCGACACCGGCCCGGCCTTGAGACCTTGCATAGCGCGTAACGCTTCCTCGCAAGACATCAGTTCGGCTTCAATTCTATGTGATGTATCGATAAGGTAACGCCCAGCAGTTGTAGGACGCATGCCGTCGCGTGTACGGTCGAATAACGGCATGCCGAGCGTGTCTTCAAGCTGACGCAATTGTAGCGTGACCGCAGGCGGAGTTACGCCCAGCACTTCAGCCGCGTTTAAAACTTTGCCAGTTTTGGCTATGGTCGCTATGGCGCGAAGTTGACGAAGGGTGACATTACGCATGTCTCCATATTAAGCAAAATTTAGCGTCTAGACAAGGATATTTAATTTTACTAATTTCACGATGTGCTACATAATGCATAAAATTTGACAGGGCCTAAAAAGGTAATCCGATCAATAACAAACATAAGGAACAGGCGCGCGAAAGGCATAAACCCCATACGGGTATTTTACCGTGCCGTATAACGATCTCAATGGGAAGGCTAAGTCGTGACACAGCTGATGACGCTTGACGCGTATCTTGCTGCGGGAGAGACGAACGATCCGCGCAAGAGTGCAACTGTTGCAACTATTCGCGCCATGGCGGATGGCTGCATTGACATTGCTCGCCGCATCGCCCGAGGGCCGCTGGAAGGCGATCTTGCCGCAGCGGTTGGCGATGAAGGGGGCGGCGACGTTCAAAAAGAACTGGACGTTTGGTCGAACAACCACTTGATCGAGGCCCTGAAAAAAGCGCCGGTAGGAGGTATCGCCTCGGAGGAGCTGAAAGAATCCTTAAAATTGGGCGAAGGCTTGGTCGCCGTGGCCATGGATCCGCTTGATGGCTCGTCGAATATCGACACCAATGTGCCGGTCGGTACGATTTTCTCCATCATGCCTATGAGCGAGACAGGCGACGTTGACGCGGCCTTCATGCAGCCCGGCTCAATGCAGCTTGCCGCCGGATATGTGATTTACGGCCCGCAAACGACACTGGTGCTTACAGTAGGGCAGGGCACGCAGAAGTTCACGCTCGATCCGCAGACCCAGACTTTTTACCTGACCGAGCCGGATGTCACCATCAAGCCTACTTCGAACGAGTACGCGATTAACGCTTCCAACTACCGTCATTGGAGTGATGGCATTCGTTCTTATATTGACGATTGCATCGCTGGCGAGGAAGGCCCGCGTGGGGCGAATGTCAACATGCGCTGGATCGCATCGCTGGTGGCGGAATTCCACCGCATCGTCACGCGCGGAGGCGTGTTCCTCTATCCGGGAGATGCGCGCGAAGGCTACGAGAGAGGCCGCCTGCGGCTCATATACGAAGCAAATCCGATCGCGTTTCTTACCGAACAGGCAGGCGGTAAAGCGATTAACGGCCAGCAACGCGTTCTTGATGTCGTGCCGACAGCCATCCATCAACGCACCCCGCTGATATTCGGTTCGACTGAAGAAATCGAGCGTATCGCGCGTTATAAAGCCGATCCTAACACCATTTTCGAACGTTCGCCGTTATTTGGCCGCCGTGGCCTTCTGCGCACCTGATATTAAGGAGACTTCCCCTTGTCACAGAAACATCCCATTATTTCCGTCACAGGTTCGTCGGGCGCGGGCACCACGACGGTTAAGCACACATTTGAGCAAATCTTCCGTCGCGAAGGTGTTACGGCGGCAACCATCGAAGGCGACGCGTTTCACGCTTTTGACCGTACCGAGATGAAAGCCGAAATGGCGAAAGCCGCCAGCGAAGGCAACGATCATTTCAGCCACTTCGGACCGGAAGCCAATCTGTTTGATAAATTAGAAGAAACCTTTCGTACATATAGCCTAACCGGTACTGGCAAAACGCGTCACTACGTGCACGACGAAGAGGAATCCGAAGCGTACGGCGCACCTCCCGGCACGTTTACGCCTTGGGAAGATTTGCCGACAAAGAGCGACCTCTTGTTTTACGAAGGGCTGCATGGCGCCGTTAAGACTGACAATGTGGACGTTGCGCAATATGCCGACCTGAAAATCGGCGTCGTGCCGGTCGTCAATCTGGAGTGGATTCAGAAAATCCACCGCGATCAGGCCACCCGCGGTTACTCCACTGAAGCGGTGACGGACACCATTCTGCGGCGCATGCCTGATTATGTGAATTACATCTGCCCACAGTTCGGTGAAACCGATGTCAATTTCCAGCGCGTCCCGACAGTGGATACATCGAACCCTTTCATGTCCCGTTGGATACCAACAGCAGATGAATCTCTTGTTGTTATCCGCTTCAAGACTCCGCGCGGCATTGATTTCTCCTATCTCATTTCCATGATCCATGACAGTTTCATGTCGCGAGCAAATTCGATAGTCATTCCAGGCGGTAAGCTTGATGTGGCTATGCAGCTCATATTGACACCAATGATCATGAAACTCGTAGAACGCAAGCGGCGTGCAGGATAAGGGGGGACTTCAATGAACGCAGAACAAACGGTTACATCGGGAGGCGTCAGCGCCAGCCAGAAAGATATGGCGAACGCTATCCGTGCTCTGTCGATGGATGCGATTGAGGCGGCTAAATCCGGGCATCCAGGCATGCCGATGGGGATGGCCGATGTGGCGACAGTGCTGTTCACCGAGCACATGAAGTTTGATCCGAAAGCCCCGGACTGGGCCGATCGCGATCGCTTCGTGCTTTCGGCTGGCCACGGTTCAATGCTGCTATATTCGCTCCTCTACCTCACCGGATATGAGGACGTGACGCTTGACGAGTTGAAACGCTTCCGTCAGCTCGGTTCGAAAACGGCAGGCCATCCAGAATATGGCCACTGCGCAGGCGTGGAAACCACGACCGGTCCGCTGGGCCAAGGCATTTCCACCGCTGTGGGCATGGCGCTTGCTGAGCGTATGCTCAATGCGCGCTATGGCGATGCGCTGGTCGATCACTACACCTATGTGATTGCGGGCGATGGCTGCCTTATGGAAGGCATTAGTCACGAAGCCATTGATATGGCTGGGCATTTAAAACTCAATCGGCTCATCGTGCTGTGGGACGACAATTCCATCACCATCGACGGACCAACCTCGGTCGCCACTTCTACCGACCAGTTGAAGCGCTTCGAAGCGGCTGGCTGGAATGCCATGCGCGTTGATGGGCATAACCCGGCTGAAGTTTCCGCCGCCATCGCCAAGGCCAAGACATCCGACCGCCCAACGATGATCGCATGCAAGACGATCATCGGGTTTGGCGCGCCAAACAAGCAGAATACCGAGGGCGTTCACGGCGCTCCGCTTGGCGCCGCTGAAATCGAAGCTGCGCGGGCGCAACTTGGCTGGCCGCACGCGCCTTTCGAGATCCCGAACGATGTCATGGCGTCATGGCGCGCAGCAGGCGCAAAAGGCACGGCATCGCGCACCGCATGGCAAACGCGCCTGGATGACCAGGACGCAGCCCAACGTAGCGCATTCGAACATGCCATCAGTGACAGCCTAAGCGCTGTGACTACAGAGGCATTCGAGGCGCTCAAGGCTAAATGGTGTGAGGAAAAGCCCAAGCTTGCCACCCGTAAGGCATCGCAAGACGTTATCAATGCTGTTGTGCCTGTCAGTTCAAAGCTGGTGGGGGGCTCGGCTGACTTGACGCACTCCAACCTTACGCATGCCAAGGGCCAGCAAGCCATTAAACCGGGCGATTATTCCGGCAGCTACATCCACTATGGCGTGCGCGAGCATGGCATGGCCTCCGCAATGAACGGCATCGCGCTGCACGGTGGTTTCGTGCCGTTCGGCGGAACATTCCTTGTGTTCACTGACTATTGCCGCCCGTCGATCCGGCTTTCGGCCTTGATGCGCCAGCGCGTGGTTTATGTGATGACGCACGATTCCATCGGTCTGGGTGAAGACGGTCCAACGCATCAGCCAGTTGAGCATTACGCGGCGTTGCGCGCTATTCCGGATGTGCTGGTGTTCCGCCCTGCTGATGCAGTGGAAACGCTGGAAGCCTGGCAAATGGCGCTGGAAGAGCATGACCGTCCGTCGGTGCTGTGCTTGACACGGCAGGGGCTGCCAGCGTTCCGCACCGAGTACAACGATATCAACTTGACGGGCTTTGGCGCCTATGTGGTGCGCGAACCCGAAGGCGGGCGCGACGTTACGCTCATGGCTTCCGGTTCGGAAGTATCGCTGGCGTTAACGGCTGCGGATAGTCTTGCGGCGGAAGGCGTCAAGGCAGCGGTCGTTTCCATGCCTTGCTGGGAATTGTTCCGCGAAAAACCTGAGCATTACCGCGCGGAAGTGTTGGGCGACGCCCCGCGTGTGGCCATTGAGGCGGGTATTCGCCAGGGCTGGGATGAATGGCTTGGAAGCGGCGGCGAGTTCGTCGGCATGGCGAGCTTCGGCGCGTCGGCTCCGGCTGATCAGCTTTTCGAGCATTTCGGCATCACAGCCGAGAAAGCCGTTGCCGCTGCGAAGCGCGTCATCAAGGGCTAAAAGGCACGAGCCCCTGAGGGGCTCGTCCATCCCGCTCGCGCATTGAGTATTTGGGAAGTTTGAGAGTTACTGCTTGCCGCCCTCTTAACACGAGTGAGAGCGGAACAGGAGAAGTGTGTGTGAAACAGCCGACAACACAAGCAAAAGCTGTCACACGAACATTAAGAAACGGAACGTCCGTAAGGAATTAGAAAGGAGCGACGCTATGACGACAGATGCGCCGAACGCGAACACCGGTAAGTACAAATCCGGTGTGATGGAATACAAGAAGATGGGCTATTGGGAGGGCGACTACGAGCCCAAGGATACAGACATTATCGCGATGTTCCGCATCACGCCGCAAGATGGCGTGGACCCCATCGAAGCCGCCGCTGCTGTGGCCGGTGAAAGCTCCACCGCAACGTGGACGGTGGTGTGGACGGACCGTCTGACGGCCTCCGAGAAATATCGTGCGCGCGCTTACCGCGTCGATCCGGTGCCGAATGCTCCGGGCCAGTATTTCGCATACATCGCTTACGACCTCGACCTGTTTGAGCCGGGCTCCATCTCCAACCTTACCGCCTCGATCATCGGTAACGTGTTCGGCTTTAAGCCGCTGAAAGCGCTGCGCCTGGAAGACATGCGCTTCCCAGTCGCTTATGTGAAGACGTTCCAGGGGCCATCCACGGGTATCGTGGTGGAGCGCGAGCGTCTCGACAAGTTCGGCCGTCCGCTTCTGGGCGCAACCGTGAAGCCGAAGCTGGGCCTTTCAGGTCGCAACTATGGCCGCGTGGTGTATGAAGCGCTGAAAGGCGGTCTCGACTTCACCAAAGACGATGAGAACATTAACTCGCAGCCGTTCATGCACTGGCGCGAACGTTTCCTTTACTGCATGGAAGCTGTGAACAAGGCTCAGGCCGCGTCGGGCGAAATAAAGGGCTCGTATCTGAACGTCACTGCCGCCACCATGGAAGACATGTATGAGCGTGCCGAATTCGCAAAAGAACTCGGCTCGGTCGTGATCATGATCGATCTGGTGATCGGTTACACCGCTATTCAGTCCATGTCGAATTGGTGCCGTAAGAACGATATGATCCTGCACCTTCACCGTGCTGGTCACTCCACCTATACACGGCAGAAATCGCACGGCGTTTCGTTCCGCGTTATCACCAAGTGGATGCGCCTTGCGGGTGTGGACCACATCCACGCCGGTACGGTGGTCGGCAAGCTGGAAGGCGATCCGCACACCACGAAGGGCTACTACGACATCTGCCGCGAAGACTTCAACCCATTGAACCTGGAACGCGGCATCTTCTTCGACCAGCATTGGGCGAGCCTGGGCAAGGTGATGCCGGTGGCGTCCGGCGGCATTCACGCCGGTCAGATGCACCAGCTTATCGACCTGCTCGGCGAAGACGTGGTTTACCAGTTCGGCGGCGGCACCATTGGACATCCGCAGGGCATCGCGGCGGGCGCGACCGCCAACCGCGTGGCGCTGGAAGCCATGATCCTGGCCCGCAACGAAGGCCGTGACATCCTGGCCGAAGGTCCGGAAATTCTGGCCGACGCCGCAAAAACTTGCGGACCTTTGCGCGCTGCGCTCGATACCTGGAAGAACGTGACGTTCAACTACGAATCGACCGACACCCCTGATTTCGTGCCGCAAGTGACCGGCTCGGTCTAAAGATCACGGCAATAGGATTAAGGAGATAACCCCATGAGAATCACACAAGGCGCTTTCTCGTTCCTGGGAGATGTGGGGCGCGCCGATGTTCGACGTGGCCGACCCGGCGGGCGTAATGATGGAACTTGCCGAATGCCGCAAGGTCTATGGCGGACGCATGTATATCCGCATGTCGGCGTTCGACGCATCGCACGGCTGGGAGTCGGTGAAGCTGTCGTTCATCGTCGATCGTCCGAAGGATGAGGCGGGTTATGCGCTCGTGCGTCAGGAAGGTCCGAGTCGTCAGCAGATCTACTCGACCCGCGCTTATGCGACTGACAAGCCGGAAGGCAGCCGGTATTAGAGCATTTTCAGCAAAAGTTGCAGACTTTTGCGCTCGTGGAAATGCGATGGAATAAGAAGTTAGAGCAATTTTCCGATCCAGTTCGGTCGGAAAACGCTCTAAACAAGGAATGCCCTTACCCGGCGGGAGGCCCTGCCGGGTGAGGGGAACGCCACTGGCAAGCAGGGATAATCATGACCGACGATCCGACAGTGAATGCCATCGACGCCACGGCGCAACCGGATGGCCCCATTGACCTTCGTAAGGAATTCGCCGAAACCGGCCTTGGCGAGGTGCTGGACGCCCTCGACCGCGAGCTTGTCGGCCTGACGCCGGTGAAAACCCGCATTCGCGAGATTGCCGCGCTGCTTCTGGTGGATCGCATCCGCAAGCGCATGGGGCTTTCAACCGAAGTTCCGACGCTGCATATGAGCTTCACCGGTAACCCCGGCACCGGCAAGACCACGGTGGCGCTGCGCATGGCCGAGATTTTGCACAAGCTCGGCTATATCCGCAAAGGGCATCTGGTTTCGGTGACGCGCGACGATCTGGTCGGCCAGTATATCGGCCACACTGCGCCGAAGACGAAAGAAATTCTGAAAAAAGCGATGGGCGGCGTGCTGTTCATCGACGAGGCTTATTACCTCTACCGCGCCGAGAACGAGCGCGATTACGGCCAGGAAGCTATCGAAATATTGTTGCAGGTGATGGAAAACCAGCGCGAAGACCTGGTTGTTATTCTTGCTGGCTACACCGACCGGATGGACAAATTTTTCGCCTCCAACCCCGGTTTCCGTAGCCGCATCGCGCATCACATCGACTTCCCCGATTACTCTGATGACGAACTGCTGCAAATCTCTGAGATGATGCTGGGTAAGCAGAACTATCGCCTAAGTCCGGCGGGACGCGAGGCGCTGGTGAGCTATATCGCCGCACGCAAGACGCAGCCGTTGTTCGCCAACGCTCGCTCGATCCGCAATGCGCTGGACCGCGCCCGGCTGCGCCTGGCTAACCGTATTTTCGCCTGCGAAACGCCGGTGCCGGTGGAGGCGCTCTCCACTATTGAGGCAGCCGATATTCTCGCCAGCCGCGTGCTGAAGGATAGTAACGGTAACGATGGTGGAAGTGGCGCAGCTTAAATGCTCCCGCTCTTCTTCCGCGCTAGTGCATCGATCCAAACGAAGGCTGCAGCCAAGTTTGGAAAAATTGATGCATAAACAAAGAGCTAGTGCACTCATGCATGAATCTTCTGAATGCGTCAGTGCGCTAGCAGGCTGCTGAGCAGCTTTTCGTCTTGCTTCAGCAGTTGCGCGCGGTATTCCGCTGACTTTTCTGTGATTTTCAGTTTGTAAAATTTGTGGTCGCGCAAAAGCCGTTCGAACTGGTTCTTCAACAGCCCGACATCCAAATCTTCGATGTGCTGGCAGAAGTCTTGCAGCCCCATATCTGTGAGCAGCGCATCGTTTTTTCTCGCGTAGCCGACGGAAATCACCGGGATGTTCAACATCAGCGCGCAGATAATGTTGTGGAAGCGCGTGGCGATGATCAATTTCGTGTCCGCCATCTGAGCGGTGACATCCTCCATTGATGCAGCCTTCTCGGCGGCCAGATGCGCGGGCAGGCTGCCGAATTGCTGAGTTATCATAGCCACCACATCATCCATCGCCACGGCGTCGTTCTCGTCTCCGGCGATGATGCGCACACCGTAGCCCTGATATAAAAGCCATCCGGCGAATTGTGCGACCTTGGCGATATAGTGGCTGTATATGCGTTCGCTGTCAGGCGGAACGGGATGCCAACCGGCGTAGCTCATAACACCGATGCCGATAATCGGCAGACCGTCGTTGCCGTCCTCAAGCCCGGCCGTAGGGGTGGGGGATGGCAAGCTGAAGGTAATATCTGGGGTAACCGCGTCTTTGGATGTGTTGACGCCTAATCCCTCAAGAAAATCTTTCGATTCCTGGTTTCGGAATGAGCGGAACCGCGCCATACGCGCTGCCCATTTCATAAGCCAACGGCTCCAGGGGTGCTCGATTGGCCCGGCTCCGATGCTGGCGAATGCGAATGGACGCCCGCTAAGCCGCGCAGCTAAACTCCAAATGAACAGCGAAAGCGGCATGCCCTGCCAGCGGTCCGCGAAATCGTCGAGGATGCCGGTGCCGGGCACGATAATCATATCAAACTTGTCTACGGCGCGCATCGTTGAGACGAAATGATGAAGGCGCTTGCCGAAGTGTGGCAAAATCCGGTTAAGGGTGCGGAACCACGAGTCTTCCGGCATTTTGGCTTCGATGGGCAGGGTTGGCAGGTCGAACCGCTTGCGCACAACTTCTTCGTTCGGACAAATGCAGTAAATCTGCGCATCTGGACGTTGCGCTCGTAAATAATCAAGCAGGGCGCGCAGTGAGCCATCATTTCCGAAATTGCCGGTGCCAAAATTCCCGAACAGGCCGATGCGCGTTGGTGTGTCGTTTGGCGTCGCCGTCATGCCTTGCGAACTAGGATGCGGCGTGCTTTCGGGGCTGCGCATCTGATGGCGGGTAAGATTCGCGATATTGGTCACAGCGCACAGCCCATGGTTACTTTCATACTGCACTAACATTTACGGCATCAAGGCTAGGATTACGTTTCAAGTCTCATGACAATTGTAATTATGAACAAAATGTTGATGTTTTTATTGAAAATTAATATTAGATACGCGTAAGAGTGTTGTATGTAACTCCCCCTAGAGAACTATACTTACTTGGGTGCGTTGCAATATAATGCTTTAATGGAAAAGGAATAATAGCTTTACCGTTTTGCCATGAAAGGGGAGGCGTTGCCGCAGCAAGAAACGTTTGACGATCTGGTTGCAGACTTCCATGAAGCAGCGTTTCAACCCGAGCTCTGGCCTCAGACGCTGCAAAAGACCGCAGATATTTTCAAAGTCACAGGAACAATTTTATTGGCATGGCCGGGCGCGCCCTTGGGGGCGATATGGTCTGAAGGCCTTGACGATATAATGTACCCATTTTTCGAGGAAGAATGGTACACGCAAAATCCCCGGCTCGAACGCGCGGAACTTCTACGCCCTTATCAATCCGTGATAACGGAATCAGATCTGTTCACGCCGGAAGAACTCGATACGTTGCCGTTCCACGCCGAATTTATCAACGTCCACGGATTTCGATGGAGTGTGGGCACGTTCGTTACCTCCGTTGATGATGTGCACACCGCTTTTGCGTTCGAACGAAAAGCGAGCATGGAGCGCTTCTCGCCATCCGAAGTGAAGGCGATCAGCGCATTTCTTCCGCATATGCGTCAGGCCGGGCAGGTCGCTGTACGGCTGGCGCAGGCCCACAGCGGCGGTATGCTCGATGCGTTTGAAGCCATTGGTTGCGGGGCGGTACTGATCGATTATCTGGGCAATGTACAGCGCTTCAATCAACCGGCTGAGCGCTATATCGGTACGCTTTTGCAAATTTCGGGCGGGAAGCTCAACGCGCCGCATAAAGAGTCCAACGATGCACTGCAACGTCTGATATTCAGTCTTTTGCAGCCTCCACAGTTTGAGCGTTCTCCAGAATTGTTGGCGGTTCTCGAACGGCATAAACGCCACCCGGTTGTCGTTTATGGCATGCCGCTTGTCCGCACTGTCCGCGATATGTTCCAGTACGGCAAAGCCATCTTGATACTGGTGGATCCGGAAGAGTGCGCCACGCCGCCAGAGCTGATACTGCAAAGGAGCTTCAATTTGACGCAGGCGGAAACGCGTCTGGCTTTGGCGATGGTTCAGGGGCGCACATTGAACGAATACGCCGACGCGCAGGGGGTGGCCATCGGCACCGCACGCGTGCAATTAAAGTCGGTTATGAGAAAAACCAGCACCCATCGGCAAGCGGAGCTGGTTTCGTTTTTGGTCAAGCTTTCAAGGTCGCTGCCATTGCTGGAATAGGGTAAAAAATAAGGCGCGGCCTCCGCTATGAAGGCCGCGCCTATATTTATTTCGCCCTATGTTATCAGGGGTATGTCACCAGCGGCTAATTGTTAGCCGCAAGTTAGTTGTCTTGTCCCATTTGTGGTACTGGCCGCCCGATATTACGGAACAGTTCTTTCAAGATACTGTCTTCGGAGCCTTTCGACGGCGTTTTGCGATCCACGTAGTCGATAATTTTACCGTCTTGCAAACCGTAGTTTGCGATACGCTTCACGAGGTCTTTTTTATCGAAGTAGATCGCTACGACGCGTCTATCTACGATCTTAGGCGACAAGAAAGCCGCAGACCTTTTAGTTGTCGTCGAAATGTAGTAAAACGCTCCTTGGCCTACAGTGGATTTGGTATCGGGGGTACCCAAGGCAAGGATGACCTGGTCACGGCTCATGCCCTCTTTTACCTGCGCTAGATCTTCATCCGTGAAGATATGGCCATGCTTGGCAATGTCCGCTGCACAAGCGGACATGACTAGCACCAACCCTAAAGTCGCAAGGATTCGGAATGGGAAACTAAATTTTTTTCTGCGGGATGCGTCATTTGCCTTCAAGTTGGCACCTTTTATCGTGTAGCTATAATCTTGATTTGACATTGCGCTGTACCATGCGATGCAGTGTTGTTCAATCGTGGCGGATGACCTAGCGTTCGAAATAGCGGTTTCATTTTTAGTAGGTGGGTACTACCGTGACGAACATGACTCGTAACAGATTCCAAGCTCAGGGGTCCATGACACCGATGTTCCGCTGGTTTGCCGGTCGAGCAGCCCGTAAGGAAGCTGCAGAAAAGATCTACGATACAATTGTGGCGCAGTCACGTAACCCATCGTTTTATATACGATGTGCCGTGCCTGACACGCTTTCCGGCCGCTTTGATATGTTGGTAATCCATATGTTTGTGGTGCTCCAGATATTGAAGCTTGGCGGCCGTGAAGGCCAACTCCTGGCGCAGGAAATCGTGGAAGCGTTCATCCGTGAGATGGACACCATGGTGCGTGACTTGGGAGTGCCTGAACGCAACGTGCCGAAAGAAGTGCGCAAAATCGCGCAGCTTTTCTACGGACAGCTCCTATCTTATTCCACAGCTCTGCAACGCCACGATCAAAAAGGGCTTGCTGGCGAGGTATGGAAGAGCTTCCAGTCCGGTGAAAGCGGTCGCGAGTCTCCTGTTGCCGCCGATGCGGTTGCCCTGTACATGCGGCAGTCCATCAGAGGCATACAGGAAATGCCGCTTAATATGCTTCTGCAAGGGAACATCCAATTCCCCGAAGTTGCACCCGGACGGCAACATTAACCGGCAACTGGTAATGGGCACACGAAAATAAAGGAGGCTTTTTGCCATGTTTTCGCGTGCCGTTTCTGTCGATGAGGTGGCTTCGCACGAAGGACGCGTCGAAGCCACCCCCGGCGAATGCGCTGAGATAGCCTCGATTTGCCAAATCAAGCGCTTAAGCGATTTTAGCTTTACCTATCGTTTACAGCCCCTTTCACAGGGACGATATCTGCTCAGCGGCAATGTCTGCGCCAATGTGACGCAAGCTTGCGTCATCACGCTGGAGCCGGTGGACGAGCGCATTGACGAAACCGTTTCGGTAGAACTATGGCCGGAAGATCAGATCCCCGATGATGAGGATACCGAAAGATCTGTGGATAACCTCAGCACAGCTCCCTGTGATGACGATACATCCACCGCCAAGCTGCCGGAAATACCCGAGCCAATCATTCGCGGCAAGATCGATTTGGGGCTGTTCGCCGCCGATGTGCTCGCTTCCGCGCTTAATCCGTATCCCCGCAAAGAGGGCGCTGTCTTCTCGTGGAGCGATCCTACCGATACGCCGGAAAAAACCGGTCCCTTCGCCGCACTCACTAAGTTGCGCGACGATAGCGAAGGCGGTAATGAGTAACACTTCCTTGAGCCACTTGCTTATATATGCGAACAGTTCTTGAAACCCACAAACACCGTGCTTTTATGCAAGGATGTTCGCAATGACGGCGCGGCTTTTCGGCCGAAACGGTTGCGCTGCAGCCAAAACAAGAGCACAACCGCACTCGCCAGTGCAAGATTAGAGCGCTTTAAGACAGAGTGAGCGCTACACCGCGCAGATGCGCGTAAGACGAAGAAATGAGAAACGTAATCTGGTTAACGTCATAATCTATGGGAGGTCTAACCCCGATGTTCATTCAAACCGAAGCGACACCTAATCCCGCTACGCTTAAGTTCCTTCCCGGCAGGGATGTGCTCGCCTCCGGCTCACGAGACTTTCGTAACCGCGCCACTGCTGAAAGCGCTTCGCCACTGGCCGCGCGTTTGTTTGCTGTTGAAGGGGTGACCGGCGTATTCCTGGGGCACGATTTCATCGCCGTGACCAAAGAGAGCGGCGAGTGGGATCATCTGAAGCCCACGCTCCTCGGCGCTATCATGGAGCATTTTCAGTCTGGCGACCCAGTCGTAACCGACAGCGCTGGAAGCGATACCCACGATGCCGGAAATAATACTGAGATCGTGCGCTCCATTAAGGAGTTGCTCGACACGAAAGTGCGTCCGGTGGTGGCGCAGGATGGCGGCGATATCGTATTCCACAGCTTTGAAGACGGCATCGTCTATCTGCATATGCGTGGTGCGTGTTCAGGCTGTCCGTCGTCCACGGCGACTTTGCGGAATGGCGTTGAAAACCTGCTGCGGCATTTCATTCCCGAAGTGCAGGAAGTTCGCGCGGTCTAACCGCACTCCGGCAGTGTCGAACATAGCGGTGTTATAATGGAGAGACGCCATGGCTGATGCGATCGACGGTGCTGCGCTTGATCAGATCTTTTTCAATGCGCGCACGCACAATAAGTGGACGGATCAGTCCGTTTCCGATGAGTTATTGCAGCGCTTGACGCAAACCGCGCTCATGGGACCGACAGCCTATAATGCTCTGCCAGCGCGTATCGTGTTCGTGAAATCGCTTGAGGCCAAACGGCGGCTTGAACCGCTTCTCATGGAAGGCAATCGCGCCAAGACCATGGCAGCGCCCGTTTGCGCCATCATCGGTTACGATTTGAAGTTCTATGAGCATTTGCCAAGGACTTTCCCACATGCGCCTGGCGTTAGCGCTATTTTTGAAGGCAACGATGCGCTCATTCAGTCAGCAGCGTTTCGGAATTCCAGTTTGCAAGGCGCATACTTCATTATTGCGGCCCGCGCGCTGGGGCTTGACACTGGCCCCATGTCGGGTTTCGACAATGCCGGAGTAGACAAAGAGTTTTTCCCTGAGGGAACAGTCAAGTCGAACTTTCTGTGCGCGCTCGGCTATGGCGATGCATCCGTGTTGTACCCGCGTTCGCCGCGCCTTGAGTTCGATGAGATGGCGAAGATCGTTTAGGGGGCTGTTGACATTCAGCACACGAGGTTGCGTTGGGGGCTAACCCCGAAGGGGCCTCGTGCAAATCCGCCATTTCGGCGTTGTAGAACCTTGAAAGGGGCCTGCCCTTCTTACGGTTCTGCTCCTGGAACTGGCGGATTTTCGTTGTGGGGCGGCAATTTATTCAGTCTGGCGAGAACGTTTTTCGTGCTTACAACCAAGGCAAATCTTCTGCTCGCGCCTCTTCTGCCGGACGACGCCAACGCCGTCACCGCCGTTCACCAGCGCAGTTTTTCACGTCCGTGGACCGTTGCCGATTTCAAGCGCTTTGCGAACGCGCCTGAATGTCACAGCGTTGTGGCTTGGCGGGATGGCGTTGTTGCAGGCTTCATCGTGATCAACATTGCAGGCGGCGACGCTGAAGTTCTGACCATCGCCATTGCTCCTGAATGGCGTCGCCAGGGCATCGCCAGCTTGCTGTTAACGCGCGCTATGGAAGACGCAGCAAGTCGCGGCGCTGAGGCGTTGTTTCTTGAGGTTGGCGTGCGCAACGACGCCGCGTGCGCACTCTATAAACGGTTGGGCTTTATCTGCGCTGGGCGTCGCGCCAAATATTACATCACGCCCGACGGCCCGGAAGACGCACTCGTGATGCGATGCTCGCTGGAGCACACAGCAGCTAATCGCGTGGTCTAACGGCGATCCCCATCACTCCTTCGGCTTTGCCTCGGCGGTTGAGGGCTTTTTTTCTTCCGCGGGCTTGCCACCTTTGTTGGCGTCGCCTTTCTTCTTGCCGTCCTTCGTCTTCGCCTTCAGCTTGGGAAGCTTTTTATCCAGCTCTTGACGCATTGCAGCGGTGCACGTTTCGTCGTGCATTTTGTGATGTGTGGCTGTGTACCCCTGAACGATGCCATGCAACACGCTGATGATCGCGATCTGACGTTCGTTCATTTTCTCCTTTTTGCGGTAATAGTTGAGCGTTGGCAAAAATACACGGCGTTGCCAATCCAGCCCGCAATGTTCGGCGCTGCCTGACAAAATCCCCGCTTTCACCACGCCGCGCGCCTGTTCCAAGCTCACGGGAGGCTTGGCCTTTTCTGCATCGGTGGCGGGAGCGCAGTGTTTCTTGGGAGTGCACATGGCTTCCGGCAGCTTATTGAGCACGACTGTCAGCATCTTTTTAACGATGTCGTCCTCAGTGAGGTTCGCCAACGTGTTAAACGCCGCGATTTTGGGATTTTGCTTGTCGAGGTCTGCGCGGGTTTGTGCCGAGCAGGTTTTTAGCACCTGGAGGTTGGTAAAAATGCGCCCATACTGCAATGAGTGTATCGTGTGCAGCAGCGCCATTGAACGCGGGTTGCCTCTATATTTATAACGGAACACCTGCATCATGGCTTCGTATGTGCGCGGTCTCCAGTCCAGTCCGCACCAGCTTAGTTGCGCCGATTTCGTGCCCACGCGCATAGCAACGCGCGCATCATCAATATTGATAGGCGGATTTGCGAATTCTTTCGGCGTTGGCGGGGCGCATTTCGTCTTTCCGCATGTGAGCTTGGGCAACATCGGAAGCGCATCTGCGATAGCTTTCCGGGTTTCTTGGTCGGAAAAGTGGAGCGGCGTGTTGATGTCCTGCGAAAAGGCGGGTGTTGCCATCATGAATGAAATGAGGACCGCGAGACCGCTGAGTGATAGTCGCATCAATTACCTTTCCGATACAAAATGAAAGCGCAAAACACGTCTGGTGGATACCACGTTGTAGCAGCATTTATCTGTATTCGCTGAATCCTTTTTCCGGATAGCTGCTGAAAATGGCTGGAATTCAGAAGGCGAGGGGGGCAATACACTGTCATGATTAAGGGGAAGGTGCCTCGTTAACCCCTATGTCAAAAAGAACGAATAAATCCGGTGCTGGCTGCCATTTAAAGAGGAACCGCTATGAAACGTGCTGCTTGCTGTCATTCCATTCGCTGGGGAAGGCATTTTTTCGATGTGTCATTCCGTTTTTTTCCGGTAATTGCGTTGGTGGCATTCGCGTTTTCGATTGTGGGCGTTTCTCCGGTATGGGGGGAAAAGAAGAATCCTGTTGCCACCTGTTTCGAAGGTTCGGGACGGAAGGCGTCTGAGAAAGGCGGCGCTAAGAGTGGACTGGCCCGCTCTTTATGGGAAATGAAGGCCGGACCAATTTGCGAACCGGTTGCAGAGAAAGTTATTCGAGAGTGTCTGACGCGGATCGACCAGTCGGACGATGCCCCGAAAGACTATTACGGTTGCATCGGTATTGCTGCAAATCCTTGCATCGACAGCGCTTGGGCTACCAACGAGTTTCGCCGGGTTGTTTGCGTTGGCGCTGAAGAAAAGACCTGGCTCAATATCATTCACGCCAGCCTTGATAAGTTAAAAACAGAGATCAGCGACAAATTCAAACCCACTCTCAAAGCCATGGAGGACCATTTCTTCGCCTTCCGCAATAATAAATGTAGTATGATGAGGGAGGCTTACGATAAGGAAGAGCCACTTCTTGCCTATGGCGCTTGTACGACAGAAACAGCGGCGCGTTTTGCCATCGATTTAAGGGATATGGTGCAAGCCATTGAAAGACGTGGCGACGAGAGCAACGAAACAGAGCAGGCGAAAACACGGCAAGACAGCGAGAAGACGTCTGATCAATCCAAAGCCGGTGCCAATGCTGACGGTAAGGTTCTAGGGAGCAAAAAAGCGCCAGTTCGCTCTGAGAAGCCAGGCGGCGAACATGCTTATCTGCGGCGGCTAAGATGTCCCGATGGAAAAGCGCCCTCATATAATAGAGTAGGGAGCATGGGGCACGGCGGATACGGAAACATTGTCGATCTCTACTCGGTTCGTTGTGACAGCACGGGCGAAACCCATAAGATCTACATGGATATGTATCATCCTGGATATGTTGAGAAGCGTCCTGTTCCAGGCTTTACGCTCGCTAAGGAATGACATGGGGGGGAGCGTAGACGCCCGCGGCAATCAGAAAAGCAAATCGGTATCTATTTTGGCGGATATCGCCAGGAAATATCCGCCTTTCTCGCTATGTAAACTTATGTTTCTGCCGCAAGTTTGTTCTTCTCAAATCGCCTGACGATGCTATTTTCTAAGAAATCGCGAAACAACTCTGAACACTGTAAATCCGGATGATGAATTTAAAACGTCTGCTATCGTTCCTCATTCCCATCGGTATCGGTGGGGCGATCTTGTTCGGCTTCATACTTTTGCGCAAACCGCCGCCACAAAAAGCGCCTGAGGAGCTAACAAGAAGTGTGCGGATTATAACGATCAAGAAAGGGAGCTTCATCCCGCGCTTGATCGGCTACGGCGTCGTCTCGCCAGAGCGGACCTGGAATGCCGTGGCGCAGGTTTCAGGGCGCGTCGCTTTCGTCGATGCAAATTTCAAGCGCGGTGCGATTTTGAAAAAGGGAACCGAGATCATCCGGATTTCGCCCAAGGACTACAAAATCGCCATTCAGCAGGCCAAGGCCAACATCCGGGCTTCTGAAGCCAAGCTGGCCGAGTTGAAGGCGCAAGAAGATAATTCGCGCCGCTCGCTGGAAATCGAAAAGCGTTCCCTGGCGATCAAGCAGGAAGATTTGAACCGGAAGCAAAAGCTTTTGCAGCGGGGCACCGTCTCCCAATCGACTGTGGATACCGAGCAGCGGGCCTTCTTGACGCAGCAAGCCCGTGTCCAGAACCTTGAGAATACGCTGAAGTTGATCCCCTCTCAACGGAATGCGCAAGCGCAGCAGATCGAGGTCAACAAAGCTCAGCTTGAGACGGCGGAACTCAATCTTGCGCGCACCAGCATCACGCTTCCTTTCAACGCCCGCATTGCAAATGTTTCAGTCGAAGAGACACAATATGTTGGCGTCGGAACTAAACTTGGGGCTGCGGACGGTATCGAGGCCGCTGAAATTGATGTGCAGCTCCCCATTAATCAGTTCCGCAGCTTTGCCACTGTCGTGACGAAGGGGCAGCCCAAATTGCCGCATGTCGTCACTGTGCAGACATTCCGCAAAATTATGCAACAGTTGGGGCTTTCGGCAGAGATCTCCATGCAATTGGATGATCAGGTCATCACATGGGGCGGCACTGTCGCCCGTATCAGCGATACGATAGACCCGAAGACACGCACCATCGGCACAATCGTGAGGGTGGATAAGCCGTATGTGGATGTCCAACCAGGCATCCGTCCGCCATTGGTAAAGGGCATGTTCGTTGAGGCTGAATTGCAAGCGAAGCCTTTGAAAGACCAGATCGTTATTCCACGCTCAGCGCTCCATGTTGGCAAGGTCTATGTTGCGGACAAGGACAACCGTCTCAAAATCGTCTCCGTGAAACCTAAGCTGTTGCAAGGCGATAAGGCGCTTCTTGAGAACGGCTTGGCCGAAGGAGATCGGCTCGTTGTTAGCGATCTGAGCCCGGCCATCCCGAAAATGCTGCTGGCTCCGGTTGAGGACAAAGAACTGGCCGCAGAGATGTATGACAGTGATGGCGCAAAGGCAGGCGCACGATGATCCGTTTCTTCGCAAACCATCCGACAGCCTCCAACTTGCTGATGATCGCCTTACTCGCGATCGGGATATCGCTTGTGCCGACACTCAAGCGCGAAACGTTTCCGCGCATCGAGCCGAACAAGGTGCAGGTTTCCGTGCTGTATCCGGGCGCACGGCCGGAGGATGTCGAGGAAGCGATTTGCCGCCGCATTGAAGACGCGGTCGATGGCGTGGACAATGTCTATGAGATGGGCTGCGAAGCGCGCGAGGGCCGGGCCACTGCCACGCTGGAATCCACCGAGGGCACCAATCTCGATCGCTTCTTTTCCGACATCAAAACGGAAATTGATGCAATCGATCAGTTTCCAGATAATGCTGAAGCCCCCATCATCCGCCAACTCGGCCGGACGGATTTTGTGGCCTCCGTTGCAGTGACAGGGCCAACATCCCTGCCGGATTTGAAAGCCTATGCCGAAGATATCAAGGCGAAGATGCTTCGTGGTGGCGAGATCCCCAAGGTGGAGATCAAGGGCTTTTCCGACCACCAGCTACGGATCGAAATTCCGAAAACCATGCTGCGCCAGTTCGGTCTCAGCCTGTCCGGCATTGCCGATACGATTTCGCGCCAGAATGTTGATCTGCCTGCGGGAAGCATCGAAACCAAAGAGCAGGAAATTCTCGTCCGCTTCGCCGATGAACGGCAGACCGTAGGGGCTTTGCGTGATCTGATCGTCGTATCGGGGGCATCCGGCGGGCAAGTTCGGCTTGGTGATATCGCCAAGATCACCGACCGTTTCGAACACGACGAACACCGCATCACCTTCAACGGAAAGCCCGCAGCGGTTCTCGACATTACCAAGACCAGCCAGCAAGACGTGCTTAACGTCATTGACGCGGTCAATAAGTTCCTGGAAAGCGAGCGGAAAATCGCGCCGCCGGGCGTTGATCTGGTTGTGGTGAAGGACATGTCCTCAATCGTCCGCGACCGGCTAGACATGATCTTGAATAACGGCGCGCAAGGGCTTGTGCTCGTCTTCCTGGCGATGTGGCTGTTTTTTGGCTTCCGCTATTCCTTCTGGATCGCGATGGGCTTGCCTGTTTCTTTTGCGGGCGCAATCGCCTTGATGGTGCTGATCGGGTTTTCCATTAACATGCTGACAATGGTGGCGCTTTTGATCGTCATCGGCTTGTTGATGGATGACGCCATCGTCATATCCGAAAACGTCGCCACGAAACGGCAAAAGGGGCTGTCCCCCGTTGAAGCTGCTATTCAGGGCGCGCGCCAAGTCCTACCTGGCGTTGTTTCCTCTTTCTTAACAACGGTCTGCATTTTTGGCTCGCTGGCGTTCTTGCAAGGCGATATGGGGCAGATTCTCCGGGTTATCCCAATCGTGATGATTGCTGTGTTGATTATCTCGCTGGTTGAGGCATTCTTGATCTTGCCCAGTCACCTGAGCCATTCGATGCGGGATAAACCTGGTTTCATTCAGCGCCAGACCAGTTCTGCAATCGAATGGGCGCGTGAATATTTGATCGGGAGGACTGTTGACCGCCTTATCAAGCGGCGTTACCTAACGGCCGGCGTTGCAATCGGACTGTTGCTTATCGCCATCTCGGCGATGGCGGGCGGGCTGCTCAAATTCATGCCCTTCCCGGATCTCGACGGTGACACGCTGGAAGTGCGCCTTTTACTGCCTCAAGGCACGCCATTAACCCGCACGGAACAGATCGTAGCCAAAGTCAAGGGCGCGCTGGATCGCGTCAACAAGCGCTTTACCCCCGACCAGCCGGACAAGCAGCCGTTGGTGCGCAATGTTATCGTTCGCTACAATGAAAATTCCGATGCCTATGAAAGCGGCCCGCATGTTGCGACTATCGTTGTCGATCTTCTTCCAGGCGACGTGCGCCAGACGAAAAACGACGACATCATCGCGGCATGGCGCAAGGAAACTGGCGCGGTACCTGATGTCATTGCGCTGAAGTTCACCGAACCTCAGATTGGTCCCGCTGGCCGCGCGATCGACATTCGGTTGCAAGGCGAGAACTTGGATGCACTGAAAGCGGCCTCACTCGATCTGCAAAAGATCATGCGGCGATATCGCGGCGCTCAGGACATTGGCGACGATTTGCGCCTTGGCAAGCCTGAGGTCACGGTCAAGCTGACAGAATCCGGGACATCGCTCGGGTTAACAGCGCAAACGGTGGCGGATCAATTACGCAAAGCCTTTTTCGGCACCACGGTTAGCGAAATTCAGGTTGGGCGTGAAGCCTATGAAATCGATGCGCGTTTGAGCGCAAATGATCAAAATAGCTTGGCGGATCTTGATAACTTCACGATTATGACCACGAACGGCGATCTGGTGCCGTTATCGGCAGTCGCCACTCTGTCGCAGGATCGCGGCTATGCGCGCATTAATCGGATTAACCGGCACCGAACGATCAGTGTGCAAGGCGATGTCGATACGCGCATCGGGAATGCCAATGAAATGATCCGAGATTTCCGCAAGCGTTTGAAGGCGGATTTCTTGAAGCGCCATCCGCTCGTGCAGATCGACGTTGCCGGTCAGGATAGGGAAACCGGGAAAACCCAAAAAGCGATGGTGCGTGGGTTTCTGTTGGGACTGCTCGGCGTGTTTCTGCTGCTCAGCTTCCAGTTCCGCAGCTATATCGAGCCTGTTGTGGTGATGCTGGTCATTCCCTTCGCCTTCATCGGCGTGATTGTGGGGCATCTTCTGCTCGGGCTTGAATTCACCATGCCGAGTATGCTGGGTTTTCTGGCGCTGGCGGGCGTTGTCGTTAACAACTCGATCCTGCTCGTCGATTTTATCAAAAGGCAGTACAAGCCAGGAGACCGCGTCGAAGATCTGGCGCCCAAGGGCGCACGCGCACGTTTCCGCGCGATGCTTCTCACATCGATAACGACGGTCGCCGGGCTGTTCCCGCTTTTGTTGGAAACGAGTTTACAGGCGCAAGTGCTTGTTCCGTTGGTTACCAGTCTCGCTTTCGGGCTGGTCGCGGCTTCGATGATCTCGCTTTTTGTCGTGCCAGCCATGTATACGATTTTTGACGATTTCGGCGTGACGACGCTCGCGCGGGATCGTAGGAAGAAGGAACTTGAGCTGGAGCAAGAACAAAACGGCTAGATTTGCGCTTCAGACGCGCTTTCAGGCAAGGGCTGTTTTTTGATCCGCCAAAGCAAATAAAACCTGGCATTGAGGAATGCCAGGCCAATTCGATCCATCAGCAATATAAGCGCCCATCTTATATCGTGCTGAAGAGCCGTCAAATCCGGTTGATAGTCGTCGGCAGCTCATCCTTGACGCCGCTGGGCACAGCGTGTGAGGCACGGATTGTCTGACCGGGCGTGCTGCGCTCACCTGTGAGTTCGGCTTTTTTCAGCTCTTCCATCGCGTCGGCAAGCTGGCTCTTGGCTTCTTCCAGTTTTGCTTCCAGCTCTTCAATAGAAGCAATGAGGTTGCTGCGACGCTCCCATGCCGCTTTGGCAAAGGTTGGATAGGCATAATGCTTCACATCATTGATGCCGCTTTTTTCTTCCTCGGTAGCGATCTGGTGGCTTAGTTCTTCGACCATACGCTTGAAGTCGCCGATCATCATTTCGATGTCTGCAACTTTCTGCCGTTTCTCGTTCGCTTCGAAACGGCGTAATTTTAGCAGGGTGTCATTTGCTTTCATCGCGTACGCATGTCCTCCACCCCGGAAGGGGATGGCGAACAACTCCTCTCTCTCTTGCGAGATCGCACACAGCGGACCCCGCATCTTGGCCCAGTGCTATCATGCCCCCCAGACATTAAGTCATGGTAAACTACCTAAGGACTTTTTTAGAGCTTCCGTAGTTTCCCTATAAACGGGGTTTGTCTGCCACGGCATGATCTGTATACGGCATATCGCAGTTCTTAGCCCGATAGCGTAGCGTCAAAGTCACAGATGCGAGCGTTCTACGCAGCGCAGTACACGCAACCTGTAGATGCGCCACAAATTCTGCTAGTTATATTGACAAGTGATTCGCCGGGGAGGCATCAACTTGTAAAATTTGACTAGGGCGCTCGTCCAGTTTGCGGGACGGTGGTAATTATTGGGCCGCTGGTTAAAGTGTTATGCTATATTCACCCAACGTGCCAACCTACTGATGTGCGCTGAGTTTTTTTCATCATCGGTGGCATAAAAGCGCGGTATTTGCTTTTGTGAGGTTTTTGCCCGCGTACCGTCACGGTTTTGTGTATAATTATTGGCGGGTTTGAGTCGCGTTCGCGTCCTACGTTTTTGCACGCAAAAAGTGTATACGTAGTTACACTACGAGCTAAAAAGCTCCACCTCACCCCATGTAACTCAGTCTTTGTTAACCTCTGGCGTTTATTTTTGATGTGGAATTAACCTTACCCGACCGCGTCTTGCCGGACTGAAGGCGAAGTAAGACCTTCGCGTTCGCGGGGCCCCGAAGAAGAAGAGGAATTAGGATGAGGGTATTGCTTATAGAGGATGACAGCGCGACCGCTCAGAGCATCGAGCTAATGCTTCTCTCCGAGGGTTTTAACGTTTTCACCACCAGTATGGGCGAAGAAGGCGTAGATCTCGGCAAGATCTACGATTACGACATTATCCTGCTGGATCTGGGCTTGCCGGATATTAGCGGCTACGAAGTGCTGCGGACATTGCGCGTCAGCAAGATCAAGACGCCAATTCTCATTTTGTCTGGCATGGCAGGCATTGAGGATAAGGTTCGCGGTCTGGGCTTCGGCGCTGACGATTACATGACGAAACCGTTCCACAAGGATGAACTGGTGGCGCGCATTCACGCCATCGTCCGCCGCGCTAAGGGGCATGCGCAGTCGGTCATTCAGACGGGCGGTCTGGTCGTGAATCTCGATACCAAGACGGTTGAAGTCGGTAGTGAGCGCGTGCATCTGACGGGTAAAGAATATCAGATGCTGGAGCTGCTTAGCTTGCGCAAAGGCACGACGCTGACGAAGGAAATGTTCCTCAACCATCTTTATGGTGGCATTGACGAGCCGGAACTGAAGATCATTGACGTGTTTATCTGCAAGCTGCGCAAAAAGCTGGCAGTGGCCACTGGCGGCGAACATTATATCGAAACGGTCTGGGGACGCGGTTATGTGCTGCGCGATCCGAAAGATCAGTCCGCTGCCGCATAATTCTAACAAACGCCTATCTGGCTGAGACCGCCCCGCATCATGGGGCGGTTTGCGCGTAGATGCCTGCGGATGCCGCTGAGTGTTTCACGCCTTTTCATTTCCACAAAAACATATGTATGAGCTTAGCGCCCCGGTTCGGAGCGCCTTGCATCATTCCCATGATAGCGGAAAGCTCTAAGCCACCAGCCCGAGGCGTTCCAGCTTGCCCAGTAATATGGAGCGGTCGAACGGCTTGATGACATATTCATGAGCACCGGCATCAATGGCGCGCGCGATGACGGCCGGGTCGCGATCTACTGTGCAGAAAATGATTTTTGGCTCCGCTCCAGCGATGGAATGGCGTTCTCTCAGCGCTCTTAGAAATTCGAAGCCGTTCATCTGTGGCATGCTGCCGTCGAGCAGAATCGCGTCCGGCAGATGTTGCTGACAGGTTTGCAACGCCTCCAGTCCGTTTTCGGCCTCTGTGGTATGAAAGGCGAGGTCTCGTAAAATCGTGCGCGCGGCAGAACGAATGGCGACGCTGTTATCAGCAATGAGGCAAAGTTTCCGCCGACAGAATAGTGATTTGATATGACGCAACACGGAAAGGCTCCCACAAAACGGCGGGCAAACTCTTAACACTTCGCTAGAGGTCGGTTCCGGACGCTCAATAGCCGCCGCTGTAATTATTAAAGACGAGTGAAGCCTGAACGCAAATTGAATTAACTGCGTGTCTTCACGTTAAAGACAATATCTGCGCCATCTTTCCGGACCGTTAATTCTCTGCCGACTGACTGCGCCAAACGTACGCAATAATACGTAATAATGGAACGGGGATCGACATTGCCGATCTTGCCATTGAAAATGTCTTCGAGGCCCTCGGGAATGCGTGCGTTACGCCCCTTACAGCGGATTTCGCATACAACCGCATCGCCCTCGCCGGAGATATTTACGTTAAGGTCGCCGCCCGCCGGAATTGCCGGTACAGAGATCGTCACCAGCATGAGAAACACACGTGCCAAGCTTTTATCTATCGCGCCAACCGATGATTTCCAATGCAGCTTGTGCTTGCCCTCTTCGACGAAAGCTTTGGTAACGCCCTCAGCGTGTCGCAGGTCGATTTCGCTGCCAAGCGCGGTGGAAGCGCCAAACGCCAGCCGGGAAAATTCAAGCCGGGCCCTGGCGACGGATGCACTGAACTGGATCAGCTCAAACGCATAAGCGCGCGTTTCGTCATCGGTTTCTTCTTCAAGAAGCTCTAAGCCGTTGCTGATTGCCCCAACAGGACCAACGAGATCGTGACAGATCTTACTCGACATAAATGCTGTAAGACTAAGATCGTCGAGCGCTGTATCAGATGCGGACATGCGAATACCTCTTGCCGAATACCGGTGCGAAAAATCAAAAAACGGCCTCCAATATAGCCGGAACCCTGATTCTGGCAGCCGCGTTGATGCCGGTGTCACTAGATTTTTATGCCAAAGAGCCGTAACAAACTGTTATCAAAATATAATTTTTCAACTTGTAGCGTGGATAACTAGCGCTACACGAACGGTGAAACGATTGAGGCGAATTTACATGCGGTGCGGTTATGGCACAGAAAGTTCCACTATGTGTCACGATGCATGTACAATTAGCGATGATGCGGCAAACTATCAAATAAGCGGGATCTCATGGACGAAAAGCTTTGCAAGGAACTGGCGGCGGCTTTGACACATACGGCTCGCAGCGCGGGCGAACTCATTCTGCGATATCGCGCCAGAGGGCATGAAGTCACATACAAAGCTGATGGCAGCCCCGTTACATACGCGGATCGGGCGGCGGAAGAGCTGATTCTCAACGATGTCGGACGGCTTATGCCGGATGCGGTTGTGATCGGCGAGGAATCTGCATCGGTGGTGCTCAGCTCTTTTTCACCAGACGAACCGTTTTTTCTCGTCGATCCGGTAGACGGCACGCGCGCTTTCGTAAATAACAGCGACGATTTTAGCGTGAATATCGGGTATATCGTGAACCGCAAGCCTGTATTTGGCCTTATCTATGCGCCAGCATTACAAAAGCTGTATGTTACGCTGGCTCCCGATGAGGCCGTTTTCGTAGAGCTGCGGCCTGAACGCGGGACAAATCTTGAAGAACTGAAACATACGCCGTTACAAACCCGTAAAGCCGGGGCAAGCCTGAAGGCGATAACAAGCCGGTCACATATGAGCGACGAAACCAATAAATACATGGCGCGCCTGCCGATTGAAGAGACGCAAAGAATGAGTTCGGCTCTGAAATTTGCGGTGGTCGCCGAAGGCAACGCAGACGTTTATCCACGGCTTGCGCCCACAAGCGAATGGGACACGGCCGCGGGGCAGGCTGTCCTGGCTGCAGCAGGCGGCTGCACCCTGGCTGAAGATGGCTCTTTGCTGTCTTATGGAAAGGTTTCGTCAGAACTTGTCAATTCAGGTTTTATAGCTTGGGGTGATCCGTCAAAGCCGCTGGACTTAGGCGTAGCCAAAGTTTAGTGGCATTTCAGTGATTAGGTGTGTGGAGAGACACGAATCGGCGCTGAAATTAAATCTCCGGAAACCATGCGGGAACTTTATTACCGTAACATGGCGTATTTAACGAGTGAACGAGGCGGTCCATATGTATAAGAAAAAGCCCATCGCCATATCTGTGATTACAGCGATTTCAGCGTTCTTTGCAGGCGCAGCTTGTCTGCTGCCTGTTTCAGCGCAAGCGCAAGCGGAAACTCATGCCTCTGCGCCTTCCGGCAACACCCAACTGGCGCAAAACACAAGCAGCGACGAGTATCTGCCGCCCTGGCAGCGTAAGAACCGCCAAGCTGCGCCTGACGATAACGGACGCCCGCAGCGGATTACGCCACGGCGGAGAAGCTCGGAGCCATCCACGCGCTACGATCCGCCACCTCCCGGTTATCGCGATGGCGCCCGTGCGCATGATGCTCCGCCGCCTCGCGGTCGCTACGGCCATAGCTTGCCACAGCATCGTTACGAGGAGGACACATACACCGTTAACGAAATCGTCGATGCCGGACACCGTTTCTTTGGCGGCGTGTCTAAAGGGCTGGCGAAAGTGGTGGAATACGCCTTCAAAGAGCAGGGACGGCCCAACGGCTATATTCTCGGTGAAGAAGGCGGCGGCGCGTTCGTGGTTGGCTTGCGTTATGGCGAGGGCGTACTGTATACCAAGAACGCCGGACGGCACCGTATCTATTGGCAAGGGCCTTCAGTTGGGTATGATGCCGGTGCGGAAGGTTCCAAGACGCTCGTTCTTGTCTATAATCTCTCCGACGTACGTCAGATCTACAATCGCTTTGCAGGTATTGATGGTTCTGCTTATTTTGTAGGCGGCGTCGGTGTAACGTTTCAGACCTATGACGACGTGGTGCTTGCGCCGATCCGTTCCGGTGTGGGAATACGTCTTGGGGCGAATGTCGGATATCTGAAATATACGAGATCGCCAACGTGGAATCCATTTTGAGGTTCAAGCTTTGACCATGCGGCCAACATGTGCAAACTCCCTTTCACGCGCTTCCCGTATTGGGGAGCGCTTTCTGTGCTTTGCGTTTGATAAGGGGAGCCTGGCTTCATGATCGAGTATGTGCTGCTCATCATTCTGGGTTTTTGCCTTGGCAGTCTGGTGGCGTTGCTCATAGCGCCTACGGTATGGCGGCGGGCGGTACGGCTGACCACAATGCGGCTGGAAGCTACGCTGCCTATGTCGCTGGCAGATATTGAAGCCGATAAGGATACGCTCAGGGCTTCCTATGCGGTGCAAATCCGTCGTCTGGAAACCTCGCTTAACAAAGCGCGGGAAAAATCTGCCGGGCAGTTGGTCGAAATCAGCAAGCTGCAAATGGATATCGCCACGCTGAACGATCAAATCGCCATGCTGCACAGGCAGCTTGATGAACGTAACAACGCTGCTAACGTTTTTGAAAAAACCATCAAAAGGCGTTTGCCCGAATTGGATGCGCAACTGGCGGCGGCTCGTGATTCCCTTGCCGAACGTGCGCAGGAAATTAGCGATTTTTCCGTAAAACTGCGTCGCAGCGAAGAAATGCAAAATCTGGCGCAAGACTCCAACGAACAGCAACAGGCTGAAATACGCCAGCTTCGCGATGCCTTGGAAAAGAGTGGTGCCGATAACACAGGTCGTTTCAAAAAGCGCCCGGCACAGTGGAGTATCGATGAATACCGCTCGGAATATGATCGGTTGAGCTTAGAGCTCTCGAAAATGCGCGAGCAACTCGCGTTAAGCCAGAAACACGAGAGCCGCCAAGCCAACGCGCTGAAGGCGGAGATGCAGCAGCTTGCAGAACGGCTGATGTCTTCTACAGCCGAAACAAACACGCCATCACCTTCGGGGGCAAAGCACGCTCCCACTTCAACCACGCCCTCAGGCGACGATACGTACAGCCTTTCCTCATCGCGGGACACATCGCCGCAGCAGTCGCAGAAACATGACAAGCGGACCCTAGCCGCGCCACGGCCGTGGCCCAAGGATCAGGTTTCCACGACTTCTGTCACTGCGGTGAAAACTCCTTTGCCGACAACCCGCTAGTAACAATCCAGACACATTCTTCCAGTATCGGGATAGTTAGTAACATTTCCTGAGGGGGAGAATGAATTGCACACGTCTTGTAACGATTTAACGCCATCGGTTGAGGAATGGGGTGAGCCTAGCGCCCATGACGTTGCAGCGGGCACTGCAACGTTCAATGACGCACAGCAGTATACGGATGCGGGAAGCACTGAGCATGCGGGGAGTGATAGTGTTAAAGCTGTCACTAGGCGGCCGTCTACAAGGGCATCTCTGCATGCTCCTGCAATAGCTGCAGAAGATGGCGCGCAAGTTGAAACGAAAAGCGATACGCGGGCGTCGCTGAAGAGCCTTCTGGACCGCA
Source organism: Alphaproteobacteria bacterium (assembly GCA_037387425.1). GTDB lineage: Bacteria > Pseudomonadota > Alphaproteobacteria > Rhizobiales > Rhodomicrobiaceae > JARRLC01. The sequence continues at coordinate 6,032 of JARRLC010000015.1, read as the reverse complement.
GCGAAAAAACACGTATCCAGGATATTGAGGCAAATGCCGATGCGTCGTTTACGTCGCTTTTCGCGCCCGTCGCCAAGGAATCAGCCGAGGGGGATATGCCTGTCGCTAACTTAGCTGATATGCCAGCTAACATGAGCCTCGCATCGCTTGCAGCGGCAAACGCAAACCAGGAAGCCAGCAGCGCATCGTCAACCGAAGGCGCAAGCACCGAGGCTTCTGATTCCACTGGCAGCACAGCAGAGAACGAAGAAGCGGACGACTCTTCGAGTGCGGCTAGCGCTTCGGCTTCATCAAATAAAAAGTCGGATGGAGAGGAATGTAAACTCAGCTTCTTGGAGCGCTGGATCTTTTTCAAGAAGTGAGCTTTGCGTCATTTTCACGCGGTAGGGCCTAGTGAAGAAATGCTTGCGTTTAGTCTCAATAAACTTATGCGCGGACAACTATGTTGCTAGAAAACGGCGGCTCTCACCTTCCAGGCAGAGAGCCGTCAACCGCCCGCTGCGATACGCGCCTGTATCAATCCCGATACGGTTCGGCTTGACGTCCGGCTCTGGCCGCGGCGTATGCCCATGCACGACGATCTTACCGAAGTCTCCTGTATAGCGAAGGAACGTGTCACGTATCCATAGGCAGTCATCTGGCGTCTGCTCGTGCAACGCCATTCCAGGGCGTACGCCGGCATGCACGAAGAAATAGTCGCCCACTGCGTGAGATATTTTCAACTCAGACAAAAAACTCAAATGCCGGTCTGACAGCGCAGCTTTGAACTGCTCCACAATGTGCTGGCGGTCTGAGGTTGAAAGGCTGTTCCTCATTGCGCCGAAAAGCAGTTTTTCGTCCACGCCGTAAGAAGCCAAAGTTTCGCATCCGCCATATGTGGTCCACATCTCGAAGATGCCCATGTCTTGTAAGCCGTTGAGCGCCACAAACAGCATGGTTGCTTCGTGGTTGCCTTGCAAAAAGACAGTTTCGAAGCCATCCGGAAGGCCATGTAAAAGCCGGTCGATCACCTTTTTGCTGTCGGAACCACGATCGACATAGTCGCCAAGAAACACCAACTGCGCTTGTGCTGGCGGGTGCGCTGCATTGTCGCGCTCTATCATGCGCAGTAACTCATCAAGCAGGTCGAGGCGTCCGTGAATGTCGCCAACTGCGTATACACGCATTCCTGGAGGGATGCTTGCCGCATGTGGCGCAGATTTATCGGCCATCGTGATTCCTGTCTCTCTGCCTCATGCTCTGACGCTCTCCACCCGGAGCGCCCTTTTGCCGCCATGTCCGAGATAGACACCCTATCAAATTTTTGGCACTATTCGCGCCTTAATAATGGTACTTGTTCGGCAATGCTTGAAGATGGCGCAACGTATTAGATATGTGGGCCTCATGAATGAAAGCATTCCCTTTAGTTCTTCGCCAAAACAACTGATAGCCGGGTAATAGTATTACGCAAGTCGCCAAGGCGCTTCAAACCAGACAAATAACACATAAGAATATATGGATAACAAATGAAGGGGGGGACGCTACCATGTTATGGCGAATGAGTGGTTTAGCCATGACGGTCTTCTTTTGCGCCGTCGCTCTTGGGCAAGCTTACGCCCAAACTTCTGCCCCCGCTTGGCGCGCGAGCACGACCCAGTCAACGGGTACAGATGCCGCCGCCAATAGAATTGTCGGAATTATTGCGGGCAACATCGATAGCGCGTCGCTGGAAGTAGCCAACGATCTGTCGCGCACACTGAACGAATACCCAATATTACGCATCGTACCGATGGTCGGCACCAGCGCTATTCAGAATATCAACGATCTGTTCGCCTTGGAGAACGTAGACCTCGCCATTGTGAACATGGATGTGCTGACTTATCTCAAGCGCAACAAGCGGATGCCTGGGATCGAAGAGCGCATTCGCTATATCGCTAAATTGCATTCAGAAGAATTTCATCTTCTCTCACGTATGAAATACATGTGCTTGGCCGAACTAACTGGTCGCAAAGTTAATTTCGGTCCTGAAGGCAGTAGCAGCGCGCTCACCGCGCAGGCCGTTTTCGCCGCGAGTAAAGTGCAAGTGCAACCCCAATATCTCGATCCTGCAGTTGCAATCGAAAAATTGCGAACCGGCGAAATTGATGCAACTGTCTTCGTTTCCGGAAAGCCAACATCGGCATTCAGTAAAATCCGCTATACAGATAGCGTGCATTTTCTTGATGTGGCGTATGATGGCGACTTGCAGCAAAACTATCTTCCGGCCATTATGACCCACGATGATTATCCGGATTTGATTGCGCCGAACGAAACTGTTAGCACTATTGCTGTGAGCGCTGTGCTGATTACTGGTGCGTCGTCGCCAAAGTCGCCTGGGTATAAGAAACTGACGCGTTTTGTGGAACGCTTTTTCTCCAGGTTCGATGAACTGGAAGAAAAGCCGAACCATACGAAATGGCGGGAAGTTAACTTTAAACTACCTATCAGCGGATGGGCGCGTTTCCTGCCCGCCGAAAAGTGGGTCACTGCACATCCCTGACGATAAACCATGCGGAAGGTAAGAGGTTTCTTCGAAAACGCGTCCTTGAAAAGGATTATTTTAGATTTCAGCAGACCTCGCTTCTCTTTTGTGATTTATGTCTACGTTGTGCATTGATCCGTTAAGGGCCGAAAGGAAAGTTCGGTCTGTAGATCGCAATTCGGAGTTTACCGCGTCTGAGGTGATGAGTAATCTGAGGCGCTTCCAAAAGCAGAGCTGGTAACGTAATGCATGCTAGTGTCTTTTAAGTCTCCCAATCGCCCATTAAGCGCGTGGCGGATTTGGTCGGCAATTCGGAGATGGGCGCTAGAAAATTAGGAAGAATGCGTGGCTAACATTATTTTGCTGCACAACAATTGCATTCATGCCACATAATTGGCACGCGTGCTGTGTAGCGTGAGCGGGTTTCCGTGAGCAACGGAATATTAACGATTATGTAACTGAAGTTTGAAAGTTAAAACTGATGTTGCATATATGTCCTATGTGTTGGGGACTTGAGTAAGGGGCGCCTGGAATGGAAAATGATGAGAAGCGCAAGTCTCAAGATGATGACAACCTTTTTATTCACGACGATGAGCGTGATGAAGGGGCATCGGATAGCGATAGCAGCAATATGTCGCAATCCTCTTCATCCGAAAGCGCTTCATCTGGAGGATTGAGTAGCGAATACGGTATGCCGAAGCTTAACTTCTCAGAAGCTGGGCGTGATCGTAAAGCTGCCCATACGGCCGAGGCAGATGCCGCCGGGCAATCTGCAAGCGACGATATCGGATCCGATGACACCTTCATGCCCCTTGGCGAGGATACCGGATGGGAAAGCGGCGCTAGTATCGCGCGAATCGGTTCGCTAAACGCACGCCTCAACTCTCAGGAAACGCCATTCGTGCTTGGTCCTGACTATCTGGACGAGTCTAATGAGTTTACGGAAGAGCCGCAGCAGGCAAATGTAATGCCGTTCCCCGGCGCGCCAATGTCGCGCCCATCCGAAGAAGCTGTGCCGCCCATTTTCCAGGGCATGCAGGCAGAAGCAGGCTTTCCCGCCAGTTACGGTGACTACGAAGAAGAGCTGCCTCAAGATGGCGGCGACGAAAATGATGACGGCGAAACGCTAGCCGACGCCGTGCAACTCGCTTTACGTAGTGTCTATGGCAACCAAGCCGAAGAAGACGACGGACAAGACGATTATATGGTGGCCGGCACCCTGATGGGCGCGAATGCTTCAGAACATGAGCTTGGCTGGTCTCAAAACGCCGCTTATCCTGAAGAGGAAGAAAATCGCTATCAGGAAGAAGAACAGGAAGCGGCATCCGCAGAAGCCAATACCGAAGCAGTTCTTGAATATCTATATGGCCGCCGTCGCCCAGAATTTGAAGGCATCGAACTTACTCTCGATACGGCAAGGTGGCGAGTGGAGCCGCCGCGATGAAAATAACGAAGATTACAGGCCAAGTCACGGAGCGCCGTTTCCTGGCGCGGCTGATTATTCCCAGCCGCCGCAGCCTCAGCAACTGCCGCAGCACAGCGCATATCAGCCCGAACAGCCGCATTTTTACGCGGACACAAGACGACGCATGGAAGATTCGGAATGGGAGCAGGCCACATACGTTCCCAATCTGCCGATGCGCTCAGCAACGCCCGTCTACAGCACACAGCCGGAACAGCTTTCCGGCGGCACAGATAGTGGCCATTTGCTTGGCGCAGCAGGACTGGGCCTCATAGGCGGTATCGCCCTTGCCGGTGTCCTAGCGGTCTTTGTGGTCAACTCATTCATAGATGTTGACGGCACGTCGAAGGTGAACGAGCGCTTGGCTATGGCGCAAGGCAACCAGATGCAGCGGTCCGACTATGTCAGACCTGCGCCTCAGACTGCGCAAGCCAGAATGACCCCAAGTGGAGTAGGTTCTCAACCAAGTCTCAACGTGCAAAGCGTAAGTGGCGAAAGTGGCGAGCCTATCAGGCTCAACATTGCTCTCATTAACCCGGAGAGCGCCGAAGAGGCTCTGGTTAGCATCAAGGGCCTGCCAGAAGAATCCAAGCTCTCAACGGGTATTGATGTTGGTAGTGGTCAATGGCTGTTGCCGCCTGCCCGTTTGAGCGATCTTAGTATTACGGTTCCTCCGGGAACATCTGGCGCTCACAATCTTTCGGTGCAGCTCCTGAAAGACGACGCGCAAACCAGCCTGACAAAACCGGTGAAGTTTTCGCTCAGTATTATGTCGGATACCGCTGAAGCTGCTCCGAAAACGCCCGCTCTGCCTGACGATAACACCAAGGCGGAAACAGATTTCGTCACGCAAATGCTGATCCGCGACGGTAATAAAGCTATGCGTGATGGTGATATCGTCGCCGCTCGCCGCTTGTATGAGCAGGCTGCCATGAACGGTAATCCGGAAGCCGCCCTGGCGATGGGCCGCTCTTTCGATCCGACCTATTTCGAGCGGTTGAACGTAAAGACCGGCAAGCCCGATCCAGCTACAGCTTTCGAGTGGTATAAGAAAGCGCTCAATGGCGGATTGGTCACAGCCCGCGTTAAGATCGACACGCTAAAGCAGTGGCTGCAAAAGTAACACTTGCGGCGGTGACGTGAAGTAAACACAAGCGGGGCGCACATGTTGTTCCCCGCTTTTTACTTTGTGCGTTTGCGATCTAACGCTTCTTAATCATTTTAATCAGCATCAGCACCAGAAGCATCAATATCAACGCCCACAGAAAGTCTGGCGTGAAAGCAGCTACCTTGGCGCGAACGTTTGTGACAGGCAAATTCACCGCCTTGATGAGGCCATCCGCCAGTTTGACCGCCCCTTCCACGACTTTCGCCAAAGCCTTCACGACAGTTACCGGCGCCTTATCGTTCAGCTTGGCATAGGCCGCGTCGGCCGTTATCCCCATTCCAGCCCAGAACAGAGCAAGCCGCGTGTTGTACTGAAACTGCGCAACAACGAACTGGTGGAGAAAAATCGCCGCAATCACGCCGAGCACCAAAGCAGACGTATGCGCAGGCAGCAACCACACCGCAGCCACGCAAATCGCGATAACGATAGCGACATTGAATATTGGCGCGACCATACGCTTCAGTTCAACAAGCTTAGCGCGTAAAGCCATGACGTGCCCCCCATTTAAGAATCACATTCGCTGAACTTTAGCAGAACCTGTGGCTATGTCCGCCTACCGGTGGTTGAGTTGGGGGTAGATGCTCATCGCTGATTGGCACATACACCAGCGTGTTGATATATACGTAGCGCAGCAAATACTTGGTGGCTATTCTATCTGCGTTTTTCTTTTACGAATTGACGCGTTGGGGAACGCATGGCGGGAAAGATTTTCATCAATTACCGGAAGGCGGCCAATCTGGTCGAGGCGAAACTTCTGCACCACAGGGTGCAGAAGCATTTCGGCGAGACCGGCGTTTTCCTTGACATCAACGGCCTGGAAGGCGGCGATTACTGGCCAGAGACGTTGGCGAAACAAGTCGATGACAGCATCGCCATGGTGGCGCTGATCTGCGAGGGCTGGG
>JARRLC010000014.1:0-26174 GCA_037387425.1 Alphaproteobacteria bacterium | reverse complement strand
CTTGTCTCATTGAGGCTTGGCAAAGCGAACCTTTATGGTGAGCGCTCAGGATAAACTTTCGCGACTTCGCGCCGAGCAAGTACGAGGGAAAGCCCGCGCGATGCTTGTCTGATCGCGCGAGACAAACAAGCGTGGCGCTTGAACGGCATGGGTTCCATTTATGAGAACAAGTATTAGCGAAATACCACCGTCCCGCTACCGTTCAGCAGAATGCGGTGTTCAGCGTGCCACTTCACTGCGCGCGCCAGCACCACGCACTCGATGTCCCGCCCAGCCGCAACCAGATCGGCGGGCTGCATAGCGTGATCGACACGCGTGACCTCCTGCTCGATGATCGGCCCCTCATCCAACGCCGCTGTGACGTAATGCGCCGTCGCACCAATCAGCTTCACGCCGCGCGCATGCGCCTGATGATAGGGCTTAGCGCCTTTAAAGCTCGGCAGGAAGGAATGGTGGATGTTGATCGCCCTCCCCTCCAGCTTGCGGCACAGATTGTCTGACAGGATCTGCATGTATCGAGCGAGCACGACAAGATCCGCCTTTTCCTCTTCGATGAGTTCTAAAAGCCGCTCCTCTTGACGCGTCTTGCTCTCGCCGTTGATTGGCAGATGATGGAACGGAATGTCGTGGCTGGCGGAAAGCTGATAAAAGTTACGATGGTTGGAAACAATAGCTGGGATATCAATGGGCAGCGCGCCGATACCGTGGCGATAAAGCAGGTCGTTCAGGCAATGGCCAAAGCGCGAAACCAGGATGATAGCGCGTGGGCGGCGGGACAGATCGCAGATATTCGCCGCCATCTGGAAGCGCTCGAAAATGGGGTTGAACGCTGCCTGAATATCCGCATAGCGCGCTGTGGGCGGCGCCGAAAATGACACGCGCATGAAGAACCGTCCAGTGGCGAAGTCGCCATATTGCGCGCTGTCAGTGATATTGCAGCCGTTTGAAGCCAGACAACCGGATATGGCAAACACGATACCCGGCTGATCCGGACAGGACAGCGTCAGAACGAAATTCGGTTCGGCAGTGCTCACGCTCGTGGCTCCCCTTTGTTCGTGCGGCAAAGGCTGTTATTGGCGCGCATCATCAGTGGTTCAGAAATGCGCTGCACTCTTCCCGTAACACGCCAGCAGGGGGAATAAAAGAACGGTGCGTCGTGCTAAGCAGAGGGTGCGGGAAGCGCTGACTTCAGATTCAAGTGCGTCATTACAATACGTTATCGACATTTAGAAAGTGCTGCGCTCGCTAATCCTCATTCGACTGGGAGGAAGCTTATGCAGCCGGTTCCACGCCCGGCGAAATTGCCGCGCAGAGGCGAAACCTGCGCGCTCAGCAATATGCTCAATGCTCAATTGCGACGCTGTAAGCATTTCCTTGGCGAGTGCAAGCCGCATCCGGTTTATGTAGTCGGTCACACTCATTCCACTGTGCTCTCCAAACAATCGGGAGAGATGCCGGCGGCTGACGGCAGCTTCGCGCGCGAGACTGGCAAGGCTCCAAGCGCGCGCTGGATCTTTTGCGATCATATCCTGGGCACGATGCACCGCTGGATGCATATGATTGCGCCCTTCAAGCCATGGCGACATTTGCGGATCGGCTCCATCCCGTCGCAGATACACGACCAGATAGCGCGCAACCGCTACCGCAACCGCCGGTCCAGTGAAACCGGCCAAAATATGCAGCATCAGATCGATCCCCGTTGTGACCCCAGCGCTGGAAAACCGTTCGCCATCTTCAACATAAAGCCGATTTTCCAAAACCCGCGCGCGCGGCGCCAACGCCGTCAACTCAGCGCAGCAATCGTGATGGGTGGTGCAGTCATAACCGTCAAGCAGACCTGCGTGGCCCGCCAGCAATGCGCCAGAACAGATCAGCACAAGGCGAATGCCTGGACGGATAGCTCCCTTTAGCCAACGAACGATTTCCGCCTGGTACTTAGCGTTTTGCAAAACTGTCTGAGGCAGCGGCTCTGGCGGCGTTCTGATAGAGCCGCAGACGACCACAAGCGCGTTGTCGGGAAGCGTTGGAGGGAGCGGTTCAACTCCGCCGAGGGTAAGGCCGATGGAACTGGCGACTTCAAACGAGGGGCCGATATAACGGAAAACAAAGCGCAATCGCTCCTGCTCAACATTAGCGCGGCGCAGCACCTCGATAGGTCCGGCAACATCGAGAAGCAAAGTACGCGGTGGCAGCACCACAAAAACGGGAATTTCCTGCGGTGCTGCCAAGTTGCTCATGCCGCGCGGGCCTCCAACGGGCCTGAAAGCGCCTCTTCAACGGTCGCTATGCGGGCAAAACGTCCAGCCAGAACCAATTCGGTGCGCGCTTTGATATCGGCAGCGTCCCACTCCCGCCCGTTAGCATCTATCATCGGAAAGGTGAGCGTTGCTTCGCTGACATAATCGACGTCATAGCCCAGATCGGAAGCATGACGCGTGGTGGTTTCGCAACATTGCTCCGTACGGATGCCAGCCACAATCAGGCGGTGAATGCCGTTTTTGACGAGCCAAACATCAAGCCCGCTGCCGACAAACGCGCTATGGCGACGCTTGCGAAATACTGCGTCGGGGGAGATGTCGAGCGGAGCAAGCGTTGTGACAAACCCTGAGTTTTCTGCAAAAGGGCCGGTGTCGGTAATGTGGAAGATCTGAACAATGGGGATACTGCGCGCCTTCGCACCATCGACAAGCGTTTGCAAGCGTTCGACGAACACAGGCACATCCCTGTCTCGCCAGTGATCACGATGACGGAAAGATTCCTGCGCATCGACAACAATGAGAGCGGTATGTAATGCGGACATTTCATGCCTCCATAAGTGGTTTCATAGAGGCATTATATCCTGAGCATGCAAGGCGAAAATGTAAGCTTAGGACAAAATGAGGACAAAAAACGCCATACTACCAGCCGCAAAGTGCCGTGAAAATCCGCTAGCCAGATTCGTACTCACCGCGGTGCAGATACATGTGGGACAGGTCAACAGGGCTTGAGCGCATTGGGTGAGAAAACGCAAACGCCGCCTCAACTTTTTACAAAGAAGAAGCGGCGCTTAACTGTCGAACTAATGCATTTGCAAAGTTAGTGGGCGATGACGCCGGACGATGTGGGCGCCGTGCTGGGTTGCGGGGCAGGCACATCAACCGCGTTTTCGTTCCACTCAATTGCTTCCGGTTTGCGACTAAGCGCGATATCGAGCACCTGCTCCATACGTGCGACCGGCACGATGTTGAGCTGGTTTTTCACGCTGTCCGGGATCTCGGCCAGATCCTTGGCGTTCTCTTCCGGAATAATGACCGTGTTCATGCCGCCGCGCATAGCCGCCAGCAGTTTTTCCTTCAGCCCACCGATTGGCAGCACGCGTCCGCGAAGGGTGATTTCGCCGGTCATCGCCACATCCTTGCGGACGGAGATGCCTGCCATGATCGACACGATCGCCGTAACCATCGCAACGCCTGCGGACGGTCCGTCTTTCGGGGTTGCGCCTTCCGGCACGTGCACGTGGATATCCTTCTTTTCGAACAATGGCGGCTCGATGCCGAAATCGACCGCGCGGCTGCGCACATAGGCGTTGGCCGCCGAGATTGATTCCCTCATCACATCGCGCAGGTTACCCGTTACGCTCATCTTACCCTTGCCAGGCATCATAACGCCTTCAATGGTCAGAAGTTCGCCGCCGACTTCGGTCCACGCTAAGCCGGTGACAACGCCAATCTGGTCTTCGAACTCGGCCTCGCCATAGCGGTATTTCGGCACGCCGAGAAAGTCTTTCAGGTTCTCAAGCGTGACGTGAACGCTAGTGAGTTCTTCAGAACTTTCGAGCTGCTTAACCGCCTTACGAACGAGCTTGGCGACTTCACGCTCCATACTGCGCACACCTGCTTCGCGTGTGTAGCGACGGACAACCTCAAGCAGCGCATCATCATCGATCTTCCACTCCTCAGTCTTAAGGCCGTGACCTTCAAGCTGGTGAGGAATGAGGTGGCGCTTGGCGATCTCCATCTTTTCGTCTTCGGTGTAGCCCGCTAGACGGATGATCTCCATACGGTCCATCAGTGCTGGCGGTATGTCGAGCGTGTTGGCCGTAGTGACGAACATCACATTTGAGAGGTCATAATCGACCTCCAAGTAGTGATCGTTGAATTCGTGATTCTGCTCAGGGTCGAGCACTTCCAGAAGCGCCGAAGCCGGATCGCCGCGGAAGTCGGAACCCATCTTGTCGATTTCGTCGAGCAAGAACAGCGGGTTCGTTTTCTTGGCCTTGCGCATCGATTGGATGACCTTGCCGGGCATCGAGCCGATATAGGTACGCCGGTGGCCTCGGATTTCCGCTTCGTCGCGCACGCCGCCCAGCGACATGCGAACAAATTCACGCCCAGTTGAGCGCGCGATGGACTTGCCGAGTGACGTTTTGCCGACGCCCGGAGGGCCAACGAGGCACAGGATCGGACCTTTCAAAGCATTGGTGCGCTTTTGCACTGCAAGATATTCGACAATGCGCTCTTTGACCTTTTCCAGGCCATAATGGTCTTCATCGAGTACAGTCTGAGCTTCGTCGAGATTGGTTTTGACCTTGCCCTTGACGCCCCACGGGATTGACAACAGCCAATCCAGGTAATTGCGCACGACGGTTGCTTCGGCCGACATCGGGCTCATCTGGCGCAGTTTTTTCAGCTCAGCGACAGCTTTTTCCTGAGCTTCTTTGGAAAGCTTGGTCTTCTCGATTTTCTCTTCAATTTCAGAGATATCGTCGCGTTCGTCGCCGTCGCCCAGCTCTTTCTGAATGGCTTTCATCTGCTCGTTCAGATAGTATTCGCGCTGGGTCTTCTCCATTTGGCGTTTGACACGGCTGCGGATTTTCTTCTCCACCTGAAGAACGGAAATCTCGCTTTCCATCTGCATGTAGACGCGTTCCAGCCGCTCGGAAATCGCGGTTGTTTCCAGGATTTCCTGCTTCTCGGCAATTTTGATAGCGAGATGCGAAGCCAGCGTGTCAGCCAGTTTAGAATAATCATCAATCTGAGAAATTGTACTCAGAACTTCAGGCGAAATCTTTTTGTTGAGCTTCACATAGCTCTCAAATTGCGTGACCGTAGAGCGAGCCAGCGCTTCGATCTCGTCTTTCGCGCCGGTGGTTTCCGTCACGCGCTCGATTTCGGCTTCAAAGTAGTCATCATTCTCTGTGTAACGCGTGATTTTTGCCCGCGTTGTGCCTTCCACCAGCACTTTCACGGTGCCGTCGGGAAGTTTGAGAAGCTGAAGCACCGAGGCGAGCGTACCCATCTCGTAGATGCTGTCAGGCTCGGGTTCGTCATCACCAGCGTTTTTCTGCGCGACGAGCAAGATTTGCCGGTCGGTGCGCATCACTTCATCAAGCGCATTGATGGATTTCTCACGTCCCACGAAGAGCGGCACGATCATGTAAGGGAAAACCACGATATCCCGAAGCGGGAGGACAGGAAATGCCTCTCCAGCGCCTGGACTTTCTGGTTGTTGTGCTGGTTTTTCGGTCATCTGGATCTCCCTAAGCGGCCATTAGGCTGCTTCGATATTTCCTCTGCCCCGCGCAAATTGCGGCGCTCCGTGTGCTGGTTACCAAGTGACAAATGGTTATGTCATGAACCAATGTCAACCTGTGATAATATTGTCATGAAACGCGGCAACCCTTGCTTCGACGCGGTTCAAGGAGAACGCTGTTTTGGCGTTAACCGGTGGATTCGCCTGCACGGTCCGAATAGATGCGAAGCGGCTTGGCGCTGCCTTCTACAACTTCCGGGCTGATGACGATTTCTTCCACGCCTTTCAGCCCTGGCAGTTCATACATGCTATCCAGAAGTATGGACTCCATGATGGAACGAAGGCCGCGAGCGCCAGTTTTGCGTTCGATGGCTTTGCGCGCAATTGCGGCCAGCGCATCTTCCGGCAATGTGAGCTGCACATCTTCCATGTCGAACAGGCGCTGATATTGCTTTAGGAGAGCATTTTTCGGCGTTTGCAGAATTTGCACCAGAGCAGCTTCATCCAGATCTTCGAGCGTTGCGATGACAGGCAGACGACCGATAAACTCAGGGATAAGGCCGAATTTCAGCAAGTCTTCCGGCTCGATCTGGCGAAGAATTTCACCGGTTTTGCGATCATCGACAGACTGAACATTAGCGCCAAAGCCAATGACTGTTGTGCGTCCACGCTGATTGATGATCTTTTCAAGCCCTGCAAATGCGCCGCCGCAGATGAAAAGAATATTGGATGTATCCACTTGCAGGAATTCTTGCTGCGGATGTTTACGGCCGCCTTGTGGAGGCACGCTTGCGACGGTGCCTTCCATGATTTTCAGCAATGCCTGCTGCACGCCCTCGCCCGACACATCGCGTGTGATGGACGGGTTGTCGGACTTGCGGCTGATTTTGTCGACTTCGTCGATATAGACGATGCCGCGCTGGGCGCGTTCGACATTGTAATCCGCCGATTGCAAGAGCTTCAGGATGATATTCTCGACATCTTCGCCGACATAACCAGCTTCGGTAAGCGTTGTCGCATCAGCCATCGTGAACGGCACATCCAGGATGCGCGCCAGCGTCTGAGCCAGAAGCGTCTTACCGCAACCGGTAGGACCGATCAGCAGGATGTTCGACTTCGCCAGCTCCACGTCGTTGTTTTTCGACGCGTGATTGATGCGCTTGTAGTGGTTGTGCACCGCCACGGACAGCACCTTCTTGGCGTGAGACTGGCCTATGACGTAATCGTCAAGAATTGTGCAAATCTCGTTCGGCGTAGGCACACCATCGCGCGACTTCACATAAGAATTCTTATTTTCTTCGCGAATAATGTCCATGCAAAGTTCGACACATTCGTCACAGATAAACACAGTCGGCCCGGCGATGAGCTTACGGACCTCATGCTGACTCTTTCCGCAGAAAGAACAGTAAAGTGTGTTTTTGGTGTCGTTGCCGCTCATTTTATTGGTCATACACCTACCTCGGTCATGCTCATGGAATCGGCGCTCAACACACCAATGGGCGTGCCATAACGATTCCACCTGTATGCTATTCGGCCAATCATCAACATTTCTCTAACGGTGATTCCCAATATTTCACCGGAAACGGTTTCACAGCCGTTGGGCGGGATACTCTCAGCTTTACCGTTACGCGACAAAACACACTCCGCTAACTTTTTACACCTATATCAGGTTGGCCATTCTCAAATTTCAAGCTTCAGGTTTGCTCAAGTACGCACGCAAGCTTTAATGGCCAACCATCATTGTCTACTACCAAACGGGTTAAAATTGCGGCACACCCGCCTAGCCTCTATTTTCCGCAGGGTTTTACCCTTTAGTCAAGCCACCACTCGTTGAAGAGGTCGGATCATTCTCTTCAGCAGAGCGTTTTGTTAACACCTGATCGACGAGTCCGAACTCTTTGGCCTCATCAGCGGACATGAAATAATCGCGGTCAAGTGTACGTTCTATCACGTCTATATCTTGTCCGGAGTGTTTTACATAAATTTCGTTAAGCCGCTGTTTCATTTTGAGTATATCTTTGGCGTGCCGTTCGATATCAGAAGCCTGCCCCTGGAAACCGCCAGACGGTTGATGCAGCATCACGCGCGCATTTGGCAGCACATAACGCATCCCCTTTTCGCCTGCCGTCAGCAAGAGCGAGCCCATGGATGCGGCCTGCCCAAAACACAGCGTCGCGACCGGAGGCCGAATGAATTGCATCGTGTCGTAAATCGCCATACCTGAAGTCACCACTCCGCCTGGAGAATTGATATATAGCGATATTTCCTTCTTTGGGTTCTCCGCTTCAAGATAGAGTAATTGCATACATATGGCTGCAGCGACCTCGTCATTAACAGCGCTGGAGAGGAAGACAATCCGTTCTTTCAGCAGGCGGGAAGGCAGGGTGTACTGCTCCCATCCGCGGTTCGTCTGCTCAACGACGACAGGCCAGAAGGTGTTTGTGATTTGATCGACAGGGTCGCGCATGCGCTTCTCCAACTAATGTCCAGTCCCGGCAGGAAGCCGTTCTTTCAGTGCCGTTTTAAATTTTCACCACCTGGAGCCAATCTTCCGCTTCGGTTGTGGCTGGATGAGACTCTGGCGTGGATACTTTGAATCGAATTCTTCTGACATTCTAAACGCTTAGATCTTTCAGCATTTGCCATTCCAGATCTTAAACGTCAGCTCCGATTTATTACTGATGCGATGATTCGTGTTAACCAAATATGGACAAGAAACACAAATTAGCTTCTATCTGCACGCTGTTCATTAAAATTCAGGCAAACGGCGGCGTTAAGATGCGCCTTGCATAGAGCCTTGCAATTACGGAATGGCAGCTATGCACTAGACGCATCTCTTTTTCGTAACCTTATGCGGGATCGTTGTTGCTGTCCGTCCCGACGATCTGTTTAACCTCATCGTCTTCTTCGATGTGGAACAGCTCTTCACGCGATACGGTCTTCTCTGTCACGTTGGCCAGCTCCAGCGCGAAATCAACCACCTTTTCTTCAAAAATCGGTGCGCGAAGCTCAAGCAGCGCGTTTGGGTTCTCCTTGTAGAACTCGATGACTTTGCGCTCTTGTCCGGGATATTGCCGTGCACGGTTGATGATCGCCTTTTGCACTTCTTCGTCGGTCACGGTCACCTGGTTTTTCTGACCGATTTCCGACAAAACCAGCCCTAACTTCACACGGCGGATCGCCATGGCGCGGTATTCTTCGCGGGCTTTTTCTTCTGTGGTGTTTTCGTCTTCGAAACTTTTGCCGGTATGTTGGTGCTGCTGCTTAACTTCATTCCAGATGACATCGAACTCATTATCGACGAGCGAGGGCGGCAATTCGAATGTATGGGCGTTATCAAGCGCATCAAGCAGCGCACGCTTGGCCTTGGCGCGTGAAGCTCCAGTGTAATCCTTGCTGATTTGCTCGCTCACAATGCCTTTGAGCTTTTCGAGCGAATCAAGCCCTAAGTTTTTCGCAAAATCGTCGTTCAATTCCGGCAGTTTAGGTCCGGCGACTTCTTTCACCTTTACTTCGAATTCAGCGGGTTTGCCAGCCAGATGCTTGGCGCCGTATTCTTCAGGGAAGGTGACATTGATGGTGGTCTCATCACCGGCTTTCACACCTTCCAGCCCTTCTTCGAAGCCGGGAATGAATGATCCGGCGCCAAGAACCACGTGAACGTCTTCGCCTTTACCGCCTTCAAACGGTTCGCCATCGATTTTGCCGAGGAAGTCGATCGTCAAGCGGTCTTTGCTTTCAGCGGCGCCGTCCTTGGCCTCATAGTCGGTATTGCCTTCCTGAATGCGGGTAAGCGCTTCGCCGATTTCCTCGTCGGTCACTTCAGCAACCGGCTTTTCAATCGTCAGCGTTTTGAAATCCACCAGCTCAATTTGCGGCAGGATTTCGAACGCCATAGTGTAAGTGAGGTCGTTGCCGCCTTCGATGGCGCGTTCAAGAACCTTCGTTTCATCCTCAAACGAGATGGCAGGCTGAAAAGCTGGGCGTTCTTCGCGCTCAGTGATGGCTTTGCCGGATGTTTCCTGCACCGTCTGTTCCAGCACCTCGGCCATGAGAGAGCGGCCATAAACCTTCTTGATGTGCTCTATAGGCACTTTGCCTGGCCGGAAGCCCTTCAACTGGACCTTATCCTTGACTTCATCGAGCTTGGCTTTCAGCCGCTCGTCCAATTCCTGGGCCTCTATGACGACCTTCAGCTCGCGCTTCAGACCTTCGGATACGGTTTCGGTAATTTGCATGAGAATTAAGCTTCCGGAAAATCGCTCTTCGGTTCAGTTGTGTCCATTCATGACGTGGGAGGGTATGGTGCGGGCGGAGGGACTTGAACCCCCACGACTTTCGTCACTGGAACCTAAATCCAGCGCGTCTACCAGTTCCGCCACGCCCGCAAAGGCGCACGCCACAATTCGAAACGGCTCTATAGCACGTAGATTTTCGCCGCGGCTAGAAAATTAATGCCTTACGCAAAGTTCCGGTACCTCAATTCCGCCATCAGGTCCACCACGAAAAGCTATTTTTCAAGCCGCCAAGGTGTTTTTTTGATTTAAAGTGGTTCGCGGCCCGGGCGGGCGCGCGCATAGCAACGGCGCATCATCTCGCAGCGTCGGCTCCCAAGCGCGTGCACATCATCGCCCTTCCCCTTACTGATGAACGCGCAAATTTCTCCCAGAACCGCAGGCGTTAACCAACCTTCGCGTTTACCTCGCCGGATGGCGTAGCAATCGGCCTCACCCTCGTTGTAACCCACATATTGATGCCCGCATTCATGCGCATAGGCATAGCGTTTGATCGGCAGAGGCAGCGTCTCAAAGCGGGTGGGATTAATCAGGATGAAACCGAAATAGGCCGCACCATAGTCGTCCAGATTAGCGTTCAGCACGGCAGGAAAGCGTTCGCAAGCAAAGGACTGGTTTTCAAAGTTAAGTTTCCCTGCTGGAACAACAGTTACGCCTGAGCGTTTGTAGGCGAGATATTCATCCGCAGTCGGCATAGCATAGAGGAATTGCAGGCCACGCGCACCGCCAAGCGCCACCGCCCCTAACGCCAGAAATGCGGCGATTGCGATAACATTCCGCGTAAGCTTAGGCATTTGCGGCTGCGTCATGCCTTCTCCCCGCTTTTTATGTTTTTGTTTCAATGGCTTCCATATCGTCGTCGGAAAAGCCGAAATGATGCCCCACCTCGTGGATGAGCACATGCCGGATAACCGCTTCCACGGGCTCACGCCGCTGGTGGGCGTAAGACAATATCGGCGCCCGGTAGAGGAAGATCATATCCGGACCGCGCGGCAGATCCCACACGCTCTTATGCGGCAGCCCGACGCCATGGTAAAGCCCGAGAAGCCCGTATGCGTCGTCGATGCCTAATTTGCTCAAGGTGCCCATGTCGGCGAAATCGACAACCTGGATGGACAGATTTCCCACGGCTTGTCTGAAAGGCTCCGGCAGGCCGTCCCACACGCGTTGAGCGACCTGCTCGAAGTCTTCATTTGTTCTTGGCTCACTGTAAAACAATACACCCACCTAGCTCTAGAGCGGATGTATGATGGCTCATGTCCTCCGCTCAACCATCAGTTTTTTCAACTCGGCGATTGCCTTAGCGGGGTTCAGCCCCTTCGGACAAACGCGCGCACAATTCAAGATGGTGTGGCAGCGGTAAAGACGGAAGGGGTCTTCTATCAAGTTCAGGCGTAGACCTGCTTTTTCGTCGCGGCTGTCGATAACCCACCGATAGGCTTGCAACAGCGAAGCCGGACCGAGATAACGTTCGCCGTTCCACCAGTAAGACGGACACGACGTTGAGCAGCAAGCGCACAAGATGCATTCATAAAGCCCATCGAGCTTAGCGCGGTCGTTGCGCGACTGCCGCCATTCTTTCTGAGGTGCAGTGGTATCGGTTTGCAGCCATGGCTTGATTGAGAAATGTTGCGCATAAAAATGCGTCATGTCGGGCACCAGATCCTTCATCACCGACATATGCGGCAACGGATACACCACTATCGGCCCCGAGTAGTTCTCAATCGGCTGCGTGCAGGCGAGGGTATTCACGCCATTGATATTCATAGCGCAACTACCGCATATGCCTTCCCGGCACGATCGCCGGAAAGTAAGCGTCGAATCGATCTCATCCTTAATTTTGATGAGCGCGTCTAACACCATCGGCCCGCAATCGTTCAGATCGAGCGTATAAATATCGAGCCGAGGTTTTTTGTCGTCGTCTGGCGACCAGCGATAAATGCGGAATTCCCGCCAGCGCGCCTTGGCTTTGTCGCGCGCTGGCTTGTTCCACACTTTGCCCTTTGTCACCCGTGAGTTATTGGGAAGTGCGAGTTCAACCATGATCCACCATGCTGCCTATCGTTTGCAGCTATCTACCAGAAGTTGCAGGCTCCCCGCTAGACCAATTTATCCTAAGCGTTGCGAACATAGTAACGGTTAGCATCACAAACCCGGCGATGGCACCTGCCAGAAGCGCATAATCTTGCAAACGCAAAATGAGATATAGCAGGGTATAGAGAACAAGAAATATACCCAACATGATTAGACCGCGCATTCGGTTAGACAGAGCCATGCCTACGTATAGCGATAACATCCCTCCAGTTGCGCATGACGCGATGATATAGGCGAGCAGAAAGCCAATGTGCTCTGAAAGAGATAGCAGCAAAATGTAAAATAGTATCATCGCCAACCCAACGAAAACATATTGTACGGGATGTACACGTTTACTTGATGTCAGCTCCAACGTAAAAACGGCCAGAAAGGCGACACTCAGGAACATCATGCCGTATTTCGCAGCGCGATTTACCAGATTGAAGTAATCAATAGGCTGAAAATAGTTCACACCAAACGTATAGGAAGTTAATTTGTTAAAAGCCCCGCCCGAATTTGCATTTATGGCCCAAGCCTGCGGCACGCTGCGCGCCAGATGCGGAACGCGCCAAGTCGCTTTGAAGCCATCGGAACGCAGATCGTGGCTGACTGGAAGGAACGCCCCAATGAAACTTGGGTGCGGCCAGTCCGATTTCAGCTCCACATGTGTTTCACGCCCAGCCGGAGCGATTTGCAACGCCGAAGACCCGGCGAACACCAGATCGATGCTAAAATCGAACGGCTTTAGGGCTTGATTCTTCGCCGTTTCCTCAGGATTGAGACGCGCGTTGATGCCATTCCTATAGACGCCTGGCAGGCCAAGACTAGGCTCGAACGGTACGTGCTTGTTGTTTACAACTAGCTCGGCGCTTTCCTTCAGTCCGGAGACATCAGATATACTTAGAGCAATAAAAGCATCTCGCCAGCGTATTGTTGAATCGCCTTGCTCAATATTGCGGAAATTCGGTGAGGAAAATTTCCCCGATAGCTTCATTTTGGCTGTGTAAACAGTCGTATCGTATATTGACCTGCGCCGCACTTCTGTAGAAGTATCGCCTGTGACCTCAAGCTTTTCAGGCAGAAAAATCGCGTAACGCTCATGGGTTGAGAAGGTTTTTTTGTCGTCAACTGTTTGGAAGACTTTTACCGAATAAGGCACGACAAGATACGGCCCCTGAAGCGCTTGCTTCGCGCCCCAATGCTGGGCAATTTCACTGCGGGCTGTGTTTGCGCGGTCTTGACGCTCTTGTGTCAGCAACCAGACGATAGTAAGCGGTATTCCTAAGAGTAAAATCAAAAAGCAAACGAGGAAGAATTTAAATCCCGGCGAGCGCACAACGCGGGTCAGGCCCTCGATTAAAGTCATAGCCATAACTGAAATCCTTCTTTTACAAAGATAAGGCGTACACAGATGCTAAGCACCATTGCTGAACGACGCATGTATGGCCATGATTAAACATTGCTATTTGTGGAGATTAGGGCCGTCGAGCATCACCTCACGAGGCGGCAACTGCGCTGGACAAACGCGCTTGCGCTGCGCAAAGCCTCTAATTACGCGCTGAGTGCGCGCAGTTGGTGCGCAAAAGCGGCGCAGTACGGGCGGAAGCGCTGCCCGGCTTCACAATGTACCGTCCGCCACAGACGCTCACCTTGGGCGGAATATGCGTCTTCTCGAACAGGTCATAGCCCGGTTTCATGTCCCGCCAGAAGGCCGCCCATTTATGTTCGTGGTAAGCGCTGAGCCGGTCATCTGTGAGCGGAAACGGAAAAATATGCACCGCAAAACGCTTTTGCCCGCCTTTCAGTGCAGCGGTAACGAGACGCCAAATTTCATCGATAACCGGGTTTGTCATCGCGTAGCATCCGATGGATGAGCAGCCGCCATGCACCATCAGATAAGAGCCTGTGCGGCGATGTGCGCGATCCAGGCGGTTAGGGTATCCGAGATTGAACGATCTGTGCCAGCGGCTTCTAGGGTTGAGCTGGCCTTTGGAGACCGTATAGAAGCCTTCCGGCGCCTGATGGTCGCCTGTGCGCAGTTTCGGCCCCAGGCGTCCCGACCAATAGCAGATGGGATATGTGGCGAAATGAACAAAACCGCCATTGCTGCGTTTCATCCAAAGCTCAAACGACATCCTGTTCTTGAAGATGCGGATAAAAACCGGATCGCCGCGCTTAAGCCCTTTTTCCTTCAGCCGTTCATCAAGCCGGGACAAATTGGGCGTACCTGGCAGCGCCTTGCCTCTGGCGAAGAAATAACCGCGATTGAGATGCCGGGTCGCCATTACCAGGCGATCTTTGGCGGCGTACCATGAACCGCTGTACCAAAGGAAGAAAGCGCCAAGTACGGCAATCGCACTGGCGCCTAACAACACCCTCCGAAACAGGAGAACTCTTCTGCTACTACTGCGTTTAATCGGCAGAACTCCCTGACGAATATTTTGAGCCGTATCCGTAAGAAGACGGATCATTTTGCTGATTGGGAGCCAAGTTAGTAGGGATCATGTCCGACTTGCCGGATTGCACGACATGATGCATCCCACGCGTTACGACCTGCTTGTTTTTTTGCCCCTGCCCTTTCGCGACTGGCTGTTGCTGACCAGCCGTTCTTGTCGCTCTGTTCGTCGCTGCTAGTTGCGACGCGCCGCCAGCAGGTTGCTTGGCATATGACTGCGAGGTGGACGCGGTGTTGCCGCCTGTATATTGCGGATACCCCCCGGAATTGCGCATTTGCGCTGCCGCCGCCGGACTTGGCGCCGCCCCCTGAGACGTGAAATTTGCATTCTGATTTGGGGCGCCATTTGTATTGGCGTGAATCGGCCCTTTGAAAGGCGTGATGGTCTGCGCCGGCACCTTCTGATAAGAGGGGCACCGTTTCGTGGGGTCCGGCCTGGCGACTTGACCGAAGAAATTAGCGTTCACCAGATAATGCCGTGAGCACACGGCCACTTTGGGAGGAACACGCGAAAGTTCAAACGCGTCGTAGCCTTCCTTCATGGTCTTCCAGAAACCGTACCATTTGCTTTTCTTGTGCCGTTTCATGTTCGCGAGCGTCATACGAAAAGGAAACGCATGCACCTGGAAGTTTCTTTGTCCGCCTTGGAAAGCCTCACGCGCCAGAATGTAGATTTCTTCAATCAGCGCGTCTGTCATGGCGAAGCACCCGGCTGAGCGGCAATCCCCATGGACCATCAGCGAGCTGCCGGTTCGTCCGTTAGCGCGATCATAGGCGTTCGGGTAACCAAGATTAAAAGCGAGGTGGAACTGGCTGTTCGGGTTCATCTGGCCAGGTGTGACGGTATAAAAACCTTCTGGCGCTTGCTTGTCGCCCGCCTTCACTTTTGGGCCAAGCGAGCCAGACCAAGCGCAAATGGGATAGGTTTTAAAATGATAATACCGACCGTCGTCCTTCTTCTTCCAGATTTCTAGCTGGGATTCTTCCTTGAAAATGCGGACGAAAATCGGCGAGCTGGCGCGCAAGCCCTTTTTCGCCAGAAGCACTTGCGCCTCGGCGGGTAGCTGCTTCATGGCAGGAATAACATTGCCTCCGCCCAGAATGCAGCCCGTAAGCATTGTGGCAACGGCGGCGAGCAACGCAAAACGATAAACGATACTAATCGACATGTTTTGTGCCCCTTGCACGCGCCGATGAGATCGACTCATTTTGTTGAAATTGAGTTTAACCATCACTGCATTTCAAAGGGAAAGCCTATGATTCGCAACCAGCTTTCCCTGGTTATCGCCGGTTTTCCAGGTGCATTAGCAGATATTTACACTGCATTTTAGGCAAAATTAGATATTTTGCCCCATCGCCAGAAACTTCTCGTGGCGTGCGCGGCGAATTTCATCACCGGGTACGCCGTCGAATTCGCGAAGCGCACGCTCGATGATATTCCCTGTCAGCCGCATAACTGCCGTTCTGTCGCGATGCGCGCCACCGACAGGCTCAGTGATGATCGTATCGACCAGCCCCATGTTAGACAGGTCTTGCGCGGTGATTTTCATGTTGGTGGCCGCGTCTTGCGCCCGCGCGGAATCGTGCCAGAGGATAGACGCGGCGGCCTCAGGCGAGGCGACCGTGTAAATCGAATGCTCCAGCATCAGCACCTTGTTGGCCGTTGCGATGGCCACAGCGCCGCCCGAGCCGCCTTCGCCAATAACCACGGCGATGATGGGCACGGTGAGTTCAAGGCAGCAGTCAATAGAGCGGGCGATGGCCTCGGCCTGTCCGCGTTCTTCAGCGCCAACACCCGGATAAGCACCTGCCGTGTCAACGAAAGTAACAACCGGCATGCCGAATTTCTCGGCCAGCCGCATCATGCGTACGGCCTTGCGGTAGCCTTCAGGACGAGCCATGCCGAAATTGTGTTTCAGGCGCGTTTCGGTGTCGTTGCCTTTTTCATGGCCGATCACCACCACTGATCGCCCGCGAAAACGTCCGGCGCCACAGGTCAGCGCCAGGTCTTCAGCGTAATAGCGATCACCCGCGAGCGGCACGAAGTCTTCGATAAGATAATCAAGGTAATCGTTGCAATGCGGACGGTCTGGATGACGCGCAACCTGAGTTTTCTGCCAAGGAGAAAGCTTAGCGTAAGTCTCTTCTAAAGCATTCCGAGCTTTTCTATCGAGCTGCTTAACTTCATCGTCAATAGAGACAGAACTATCTTCGTTCTTGAGAGCTTTCAGCTCTTCAATTTTATTTTCCAGCTCGGCAATCGGTTTTTCAAAGTCCAGATAGGTGCGTATCATTACTTTTTCTGCGTCCATGAAAGCAATGGCACCGAACCGGGCATCCGGTTGCGCCAAACATAATTACAAGGACTTTAAGTGCCGTTGGGAAGCGCTCCTGTCAAGTCTGGAGCGCTTCCGTTGTGCTGTTCCCACTGTGATGGTGCTTAAGACGCGCGGCGGTCTCCAAGCGGGTGATGCTCGTGCACAACCTGACGCAAATGCCCCTCCAACAGATGCGTGTAGACCTGCGTTGTGGAAATATCGGCATGACCAAGCAATTTTTGCACAGAACGCAAATCGGCGCCGCGCTCAAGCATATGGCTGGCGAAAGCATGCCGCAGCACATGAGGCGATACGCGCGAAGGCTCGATATTCGCCCGGGCGGCCAGCAGCTTCAACTCCTGAGCGAGACGCTGGCGCGTGAGATGCCCATGCTGCCCCCATGACGGGAAAAGCCATGCGCTATTTCCAGCAGCAGTCGCACTGCCACCACCAGAACTCAAAGCCTGTTCTCTTTCCCGGAGATAAAGATTAAGCGCTTCTTGTGCGGCGGCGTTAAGCGGCACCATGCGTTGACGCCCGCCTTTCCCCTTGATGATCAGCATACGCTCATCACCGGCCAGAGCGCTGCGCGGCAAAGCCACGAGTTCAGAAACGCGCATGCCAGTCGCATAGAGAATTTCTAGCAGGCAATATAGCCTGAGCGCTTTCAAGCGCTGGCCGTTGCTGGCGTCGGCAACGCGTTCATGCGCCGCCGTTAACAAACGATCCACCTCTTCCACACTCAGCGTTTTCGGTAAAGCGGTTTCGCGTTTTGGCCCCCCGACCGTCCCCGCGGGATCATCAATGCGGAGACCCTCGGCCATCAAAAAACGATAAAACTGTTTCAAAGCCGACAAACGCCGAGCACGCGATGAAGCAGCAAGCCCCTCTTCCACCATCGCGGCTATGAAACTGGTTATATCGTCGGTTTGAGCATCTTGCAGATCGCGCCCCCGCGCCTGCACAAATGCGGCGAAATTTCTTAAATCGCGTGAATAGGCGTCAAGCGTATTGTTAGCTGCACCGCGTTCTGCGCTGAGCATATCAACGAATCGTCCGATCAGGGCTGTAGAAGTCTGCCCTGTATCATCCTCCTGCATTTGCCCCATTGCCCTAGTTTTCAAAGCTCTCATCCCCCTAAAACGCAGCACAAAGAGTAATGCTGCGCTTTACTGTTAACAATTGAGCCATAACCAATCGTACGCATGCGGCATTCATCAAAGCCAATCAGCGTGATTTGGAATAACTCAACTCCCCCTGCCCTGCATAAAGCTATCTTGGGGCGAGACTTCGTGAGCCAGTGGACAGAGCCTTTGCAAGGCTATCTGATGTGCAGGTCACGCACAGTACTGGTTATGAGCTTCGGTTCAGGCTCGAAATACATAGCCAATACATACATGCTGCCGTAAAAAGCCCCAACCAAAATACCGCATATCGTGAGAAACCGTATCAGACTTGGCATCGTCTCTTCACACCCCGCGCTAAAGTTCCTACTTGAAGAAGGCGTCATTATGACCTGCCCGCAAACATATGTGCATTTGTCAATAGCAGGAATAATTTTATCACCTCTTACTTGGTTACGCCTTATCCCCTCCACATGTAAGACACCAATCGGTTCTAAAGCTGCCGACCCATATTGATACGTTCCACACTGTTGTTGACAGGCAACGCCTTGTGCGCTGAAAAAAGAAGCATAAGGAGAAGAATCTCAATGAATAGCGCGCCTGACGACGGAAAAGTCGCCACATCAGCAGAATACACCGACACAGCAGCACGCCAAGCCTGCGAAAATCTGGGAACACGCCCTATCGTGCTCATCGGATTGATGGGAGCGGGCAAAACCTCCATCGGCAGACGGCTGGCGACACGACTCGCCATTCCGTTCATAGACGCCGACCAGGAAATAGAAAAAGCCGCGGGCAAAACCATTTCCGACATTTTTAGCGATCACGGCGAGGATTCTTTCCGCGACGGTGAACGCCGGGTGATAGCCCGTCTGCTAAGTGAAGGGCTGAAAGTGCTGGCGACTGGCGGCGGCGCCTTCATGAACGAAGAAACGCGCCAGCGCATTCTTGAGAAGGGCGTATCGGTCTGGCTGAATGCCGATCTGGATATTCTGATGGAACGCGTTTCGCGCCGCGATAACCGGCCGCTTTTAAAAACTGACAACCCGCGCGCAGTCATGGAAAAGCTTTTAGCTGAGCGCTATCCTGTATACGCTCAAGCGAATATTGCTATAGAAAGTCGCGATGTTCCGCATGAGGTCATCGTGGACGAAATTGTTAACGCTCTCGCAACCTATTCCGGCTCTTGACGCGACAAAGCCATCCGGACACCAACCGCGAGCGCAAAAATGCATGCCACAGAGGGGGCCGTCAGTCATGACGCAGTCTGAAGAAACTGAGCAGTCTGAAATCAAGCCAATCCGCAGAGTCAAAGTCGAACTTGGCCCGCGCAGCTATAACATCATCATTGGCGCTGATATGCTCGCTGCGACCGGACAGGCGATTAAGGCTATTGCTCCAGGCGCCCGCTGCGCTGTTATCACCGATGAAAACGTAGGCGCCCATCATTTGCATACGCTCGCGCTCAGCCTGATGACGGCAGGGGTCTCGTTCAGCGAATTCGTGCTGCCTCCAGGGGAAGACACCAAGAGTTTTTCGCGCCTTACCGACCTTTCCAACACGCTACTGGATAACGAATTCGAGCGCGGCGATGTCATTGTCGCATTCGGCGGCGGCGTTATTGGCGATTTGGCAGGATTTGCGGCAAGCATCCTCAAGCGGGGCGTACGGCTGGTGCAGATCCCTACAACGCTGCTCTCACAGGTAGACTCCTCGGTAGGCGGCAAAACGGGCATCAACACCCGCCACGGCAAGAACCTTATCGGCACATTTCACCAGCCAAGCCTTGTTGTCATCGACACCGATGTCCTGACCACGCTGAACCCTCGTGAATTTCGCGCCGGATACGCCGAAGTGGTGAAATACGGCGTTCTGGGCAATGCAGAGTTTTTCGCCTGGCTGGAAGAAAACGTCACCCATATATTCTCCGCCAACACGATTGACGCCCGCCTTCACGCCATTGAGCAATGCTGTCAAGCCAAGGCGGAGCTTGTGATTGAGGACGAACGAGAAACCGGACGCCGTGCGCTTCTCAATCTGGGACACACATTCGGCCATGCGCTGGAAGCGTGGGCAGGGTATTCCGCGCGCCTGAAACACGGTGAAGGCGTTGCCATCGGCATGGTGCTTGCGGCTGAACTCTCCGAAGAAATGGGGCTTTGCGAAAAAGGCGTTAGCCAACGTATCGCCGCGCATTTGCGGGCTGCGGAATTGCCAAGCAGCATCGCCGATCTGGCCGCGCTCTCAGGCGGCGAAATCCCCTCGGCCCACGAAATTATGAGCCTGATGACGCAGGATAAAAAGACCAAGGGTGGTCATGTGACGTTTATTTTGCTGCGTGGTATCGGCGAGGCATTCGTTTCTGACACAGTTGATCCCGAAAATTTGCAAGCCTTTCTTGAGACACGTTGTCGCGTGTAACTCCTATCTTTCTGAACGGGCTGACAGTTTTCACGAAAAGCGTGACATTTAAGCAACCATCGCTCCGAAAATCCGCATCCCCCCCGCTTTGTCGGGCTTATACTATTGGCTCGTCAGGAACAATACTCGGTTTGCGACGCTATAATTATGTATTATTGTTAAAGGGTTGGTCCCAACCTTAAATTGGAGTGCCATGGACCATATTGCGAAAGGGGGGAATTTCGCATGACAACCATCGTTATAATTGGGTGAGTTTTCATGGCGTTTTTTACGCTAGTCACGGATTCATGGCAGTCAAATTGTGGTAACGCATTGACTAACGGATCATAATGGGGAAAACCGTAAGAGGCTCAGGTTTGTTGCACTGGGAGGCGCCTGAGGGTCAGGATACGAGGAAGGCTGATGAATTACGAAGCTCTTTTTAATGAGCGTATCAATGCGCTCCGCGAGGAAGGACGCTATAGGATTTTCGCTGACATCGAACGGCAGGTCGGCCAATTTCCTAGAGCGAAATTCCACCGGGAAGACGAACTGACCGAGGTGACAGTCTGGTGTTCCAACGATTATCTTGGAATGGGACAGCATCCTGTGGTGCTCAACGCAATGCACGAAGCAATTGACAGTTGCGGTGCTGGTGCGGGGGGCACGCGCAATATTTCCGGTACAAACCACTACCACGTGATGCTCGAACAAGAACTGGCCGACTTGCATCACAAGGAAGCCGCTCTGCTTTTCACGTCGGCCTATGTCGCCAACGACGCCACGCTCTCAACTCTGCAAAAGCTTATCCCAGGGCTGATTATCTTTTCCGACGAGAAAAACCACGCTTCGATGATCGAAGGTATCCGCCGGGGGGGCGGGTCAAAAGAAATCTGGCGTCATAACGACGTTAACGATCTTGAAGCCAAGCTGAAAAAATATCCCACCGGCACGCCGAAAATTATCGTTTTTGAAAGCGTGTATTCCATGGACGGCAATATCGCGCCAATTGCTGAAATTTGCGATCTCGCCGACAAATACAACGCTATGACCTATATCGACGAAGTCCACGCGGTGGGGATGTATGGCCCACGCGGAGGCGGCATCGCCGAACGTGACGGCCTACTTGACCGGTTGACGATCATTAACGGCACGCTCGCCAAGGGCTTCGGCGTCATGGGCGGCTACATCGCAGGAAGCGCCGCGCTGTGCGACGCCATCCGTTCATACGCATCTGGCTTTATTTTTACCACTTCTCTGTCGCCCGTGCTGGCAGCGGGCTCGCTGGCCAGCATCCGCCATCTGAAAAGCAGCAATGTCGAGCGGGAGCAGCATCAAGAGCGTGCGCGCACACTGAAAATGCGCATGAAGGCAGCAAAACTGCCGGTTATGGACAACCCGAGCCATATCGTCCCTGTGATGGTCTGCGATCCGGTGCACTGTTTCACCGTTACGCGTGTGCTCATGCACGATTACGGCATCTACGTGCAGCCGATCAACTACCCGACCGTTCCCAAGGGCACCGAGCGCATGCGCTTCACGCCTTCGCCGCTGCACACCGATGCGCAGATGGACTACCTCTTAAGCGTGATGACCCAATTGTGGGAAGCCTGTCCGGTTGCTGATGGCAGCTACGTACGCCTGGCGGCTGAATAACACGCATACGGAAAACACGCAGGCGGCGTAACGTTGCCTGCTGTGACCTCTGATAGTGTGTGAAAAATCAATGATGTAGCATTTCAGCATAGGCGCTCATTTGGGCGCCTATGCTTGTTTTATAAGAGGACAGAGCTAAACGCTCAGTGATGGCAAGTGCTTGCCCTTTTCTCCAAGGTTCCCTGGAAATGCGCGGCAATCAGATTTTCCGGGGTATCGACAGGCGCGCCCATAACCACCTCAATGCCGTTTTCCGTCAGCAACGTTTGCGCTCGAGGCCCCATGCTACCGCAAATGAGCAGATTGACGCCTTGCTCAGCGAGCCACGCCGGAAATGCTCCTGGCTGATGCGGCGGCGCTTCGTGATCGCGGCGCTCGGTAATGGCGTTTGACGCATCCGTCTGTACCAGCGCAAAACTGCTGCAATGGCCGAAATGCTCCGAAAGTTGCCCGTTTTCAAGCGGAATAGCGATGATCATTCAATAGTCTCCTTTTCCCAAATGCGTTTGCAAATTATTCCAAATGTCTTCGATATCGCTGGCGCTGGGCGCGCCCGTCTCAATCACAGCTTTGGCCTGTTTTTGCGCTTCCGTGAAGTTGCCGTCATAGCGAATCCGCCCCAGGACGATTGCCCCCGCCTCAGTCGCCTTACTCTCAATCTCTTGCGCCATATCGGGGCTGATGTCCCATTTGTTGACGCAGACGAATGAGGGCACTTTGAAATGCCGGGTCAAATCCAGAGTACGCATTAGATCGTGCTCGCCCGACATGGAAGGCTCTGTCACGATCACAACCGCAGAAGCGCCGGTAATCGCAGCAATGACTGGACAGCCTATTCCGGGCGGACCGTCGATAAGAAGCGTGTCGCGCTCAGTGTTCTGGGCAAGGCGTTTTGCTTCCTGGCGAACCGTTGTGACCAATTTACCGGAGTTCTCCGCCGCAACGCCCAACTTTGCATGAACCATCGGCCCTGCGCGAGTATCCGAAATCATCCAAGCGCCGCACAAGCGCGGTTTCATCTTAATCGCACCTTCCGGACAGAAATAGGCGCACAAGCCGCACCCTTCGCAGGCAGTCGGATCGACCCAATATTTGCGCCCCCTACGGCTGATAGCGTCATAACGGCAAAGACTGGCGCATACGCCGCGAGGTCTGCATAATTGTGGATTGACCACGGCCTCATGGCCGCTCCAAAAATCGTGACGTTCTTTGACATCAGGCGTCAGGATCAAATGCAAATCCG
The DNA here is from genome assembly GCA_037387425.1 of Alphaproteobacteria bacterium. Taxonomy (GTDB): domain Bacteria; phylum Pseudomonadota; class Alphaproteobacteria; order Rhizobiales; family Rhodomicrobiaceae; genus JARRLC01. The sequence goes on along the minus strand of JARRLC010000014.1, from coordinate 3,099 downwards.
CCGCGTCGACATCGCAATCGCCCAACACGGCGTTCTTCGCCAGAAGCGCAAAACTCGCTGTAACGCTCGTCTTACCCGTACCGCCCTTGCCGCTGATGATAACTATCTCTCTCATGCGGCCTCACAAATCGTACGCAGAAGTTTGGCGAAAATCGGCTTGTAATCTGGCATCGCCTCGATAAGCGGGGCGCCTTTGGCATAAGCTTCCGCGATCTTCCGATCGTTGGGAATTTCCGCCAACAGGGCGATCTTTTCCGCCGCAAGATAATCACGGACAAGGTTGTCGTTTCCATCCGCCCGGTTAATGACGACGCCAAAACGCAAGCCCAATTCACGCACGGCTTCGACAGCGAGCTGCAAATCGTTCAGGCCGAACGGCGTCGGCTCGGTTACCAGCACAACGAAATCTGCCTCACGCAATGTAGCGATGACCGGGCAGGACGTACCAGGCGGCGCATCCAAAATAACAAGATCGCCCACCGCTTCTTTCTTGACGGCGTTAATCACAGGTGTTGCAAGCGCCTGCCCTATATCGAGGCGTCCTTGCACCAGCGTCAGAGCGCCGCATTGCAGCGTTTCAACCACACCGATGCGCTTTGGGACTTCGCTAATGGCTCTTTTGGGACAAACGCGCCAGCATCCGCCGCAGCCATGGCACAACTCAGCCGCGACAATGGGCGTAGTACCGAAAGACACGATGGCGTTGTAAGCGCAAAACTCGCTGCATTCGGCGCAACCATTGCACTTCGACTCATCGACCTCAGGGATAAGGATTGTCACTTCCTGTTGGTTCTGGAGGTGACCTTTCAGAAAAAGATGCGCGTTCGGTGCTTCCACGTCGCAATCGAGGAGACGCGCAGCGCCATCCGCCGCCAACGCAAGATTGACCGAAAGCGTGGTTTTTCCCGTTCCGCCTTTACCGGATGCAATTGCGATTTTCATGCGCCTGTGATTTCCCCAAGTCTTCCCGCTTGAAAGTCTTTAAGCGCATCCGATACAGACATGGATTGTGCCGAGAAGACTTTAACCCCGGCTTTTTGCAAAATACTCAGCGCTTTAGGACCGCATTCGCCCGTGATCAGAACGGTTGCCCCCGCCTTAACGATGGCTTCCGCCGCTTTGAGACCTGCGCCATGCGCAGCAGCGATATTCGTGTTGTCAATCAGGACAAAATCGTTCGATCCCGTATCAAAGATCAAGAAGCTTGCTGCGCGGCCAAATCGCGGATCCATGGGCGCTGCCATATCCGGTCCGGGCGTTGTGAAAGCGATTTTCAATTTGTTTCTCCTGTGTCTGGCGCTGTCTCGCCGATGCGTGCGAAGTCGCCGCCATCAATTTCCAATGCGCTGCCCTCAGCCAGTGCTTTTGCGACTGCTTTGCGCGCGCTGGATAACGTGCGCGAAAATGTAGGGCGCGAGATGCCCATAAGCCGGGCAGCTTCTTCCTGCTCTAGCCCTTTATAATCCGCCAGCAGGATAGCCTCGTATTCCTCGTCCTTCAGTTTCACGATTTCGATGTCGCGCAATGGAACCCCGCGCGGCTTGAAAAAGCGCGCTGTAGGGCTGGATCGGACAAGACGGCATTTGCGTGGACGCATGGGCTCAATGGTTTTGCTGTTACGCTTATGAACGTGCGTTCATAATGTGCGCATTCCGAATTTTGTCAAGCACTGAATATAACGCTGAGAAAACTGCTAGTTGCCCTATGAGCTATCTGGCATTCCGCAATTCTTTACGTGTTATTTTCATCTCAGATATTGACGTGAGACAAATCTCAGTGGAGCCATAGCTTCATGAGTAAACACTTTTCATCCGGCGAAAAACTGAAAACCCAGCTCACGGCGCGCGCGCAGACTGAAGGGTTCGACGCTATCGGCGTCACCACGCCCGACCATATGGGCCAGGCAGGCGAACATCTGGCGGCATTCCTAGCTGATGGCGCGCATGGCGGCATGAGCTGGATGGAAGCCCGCGTAGCGCAACGCGCAAACCCATCCGCGTTGTGGCCGGATGTGCGTTCGGTAATCATGCTCGGCATGAACTACGGCCCTGACAGCGATCCGCTAGCGGTACTGGCAGATCGCGGACGCGGGGGCATGTCAGTTTACGCGCGCGGACGCGATTACCACGATGTCATCAAAGGCCGCCTGAAAGCGCTGGCGGGCTGGCTGCATTCGGCATCAGGCGCGGAGGTGAAGGTATTCGTCGATACCGCGCCGGTGATGGAAAAGCCCTTGGCGCAAGCGAGCGGTATCGGCTGGCAAGGCAAGCATACCAATCTGGTGTCGCGCGAATTCGGCTCTTGGCTGTTTCTGGGCGCGATCTTCACGACGGCGATGCTGCCCCCAGACACGCCAGAACAGAGCCATTGCGGCACCTGTCGCCGCTGTCTCGATGCCTGCCCGACAGGTGCATTCCCCGCACCTTACCGGCTGGATGCAAGGGCGTGCATTTCATACCTGACTATTGAACATAAAGGGCATATCCCCCACAAATTCCGGGAAAGCATTGCAACCCGCATCTATGGGTGCGACGATTGCCTCGCCGTGTGCCCATGGAATCGTTTTGCGAAAGCGGCACGGCAAGCGAAGTTCGCGGCTGGCGCGATGTTCAACGCGCCACTCAGTACGCTGATTAGGCTGGACGATAGCACATTTCGCGAGAAGCTATCTGGCAGTCCTATCAAGCGTATCGGGAGAAACCGGTTCATTCGTAATGTGTTGATTGCTGTGGGGAATTCTGGTGAAGTGGAGCTTCTGCCAGACATCGCCGCGCATTTGGGAGACCCCAGCCCGCTCGTACGCGCCATGGCTGTGTGGGCGTTGCGTCAGTTAGAGCGGGACAAACGCGCGGTTGAAGCTCTGCGCGCGGCGCATCTGCCCAACGAGACAGATGAAGACGTGCGCGGCGAGTGGCTCCGTGAAATTTGAGAGGCTGCCATGAGCGTACTATTAGCTATTGGGCTCGGATATTCTGCGAAAACGCTGGCGCCGCGCATGAAGCGCCAAGGCTGGCGTATTATCGGCAGCGCGCGCAGGCGCGAAGAGCTGGAAGCGATTACCGCCAGCGGCTACGAAGCCAGTCCTTTTTACGGCGACGC
>JARRLC010000013.1:0-26347 GCA_037387425.1 Alphaproteobacteria bacterium | reverse complement strand
GCCGCCGCTTGAGCCCGAATACACCGTCTGGACCGAAGGCGGCACATATGGACGTGTGCGTTCCGGATTTACCGCAGGCGGCACGAAAGACAATTTCGGCTACACCGTGAACGGTAACATCATCAGAGACGACGGCTGGCGCGAACGCACCTCAATAGAGGAAAAAGCCATATCGGCTAAAGGCGTCTGGCAGGTATCGCCCTATACGAAAGTGACGCTCAGGGGCGAATATCAAGAACAATTCAACGAACAACCCGGCAGCTTGACCTCCGAAGAATTTTTGGAGAACTGGCGGCAGGCGAGCGTTTATGACACGTACGAAGAGGACAGCTTCGCGACCATTTCAGGCAGCCTTGAACATCAGTTCAGCGAGATGTCTAACGCCAAAATCGCCTACTCCGGACGCAAAAGCACGAACGAAGGGCCAACAGCCCTTTCATATAAAAGCGGGTACGTCGATGAAGTGTCGATCGACCATAGCCTGCTGGCGCAATATCAGCAAAAATTCGGTTACCTCTCCTCAAAACTCGTCGTCGGAACTGATCTGCAATACAGCGATAATCGCGAGAAGAGCTATGTATGGGACACTGGCGACGCAGAACACGGCCCGTTAAATAAAGACTGGAACTTGCTCGCTATCACGGGGGCTCCGTTCGCGCAGTTGCAATTCTCGCCGGTAAAATGGGCCGAAGTTACCCTCGGTGGGCGGTACGACTACATCAATTATACCGGCACCGATAAGTTTGGCGACAAAGGGGAACTTGAGGCGGAATTCCAGAACCTGAGTAAAAAGGCGGGCGTTAGCTTTGCCGTCAATGACAAAACGACGCTCTGGTTCGGTTATGGCGAAGCTTTCGTCGCGCCAAGCCGGACTTATTTGTTCTCCAGCACCGCAAGTTACAGCAATTATACACACAATTATTCTGGCTATAACGCTGACCCCAATCTCGATCCCGAAACAGCCAAGAACTATTCCGTGGGCTTACGCGGCACGCTCGCCAAAGGTGTGTTCGGCTACGACGTATCTCTCTATCACACCGATATCAAAGACATGGTCGTGGGCGTTGACAGGGGGGGCGGTCTTGATGGGCGCGTCTACGTCAATGCCGGTAACATCCGCGGGCAAGGACTGGAAACATCGTTCTACGTCAAACCGAATGATATGTTGCGTTTCGATGCGGGCTATACTTATGCGATCAACAAATACACTGATTTTGTCGATGGGGACAATGATTACACAGGAAACTATGTTGTTTCCTCACCGCTTCATCATCTGAATGCGCGCGTAACCGTAACGCCGATTAAAAATCTCGATATTGAACTCGAATGGGATCACATCTCTGAGTTCTATACCAGCAACGCCAATGACGATCCCAACGGCCAATATCAGCGCCCTGATCTTTGGCACTTGAAGGTCAACTATGAAGACGGACCGTGGGAATATTGGGGACAGGCGCGCAACCTGACCGATGTCAAATATGCCGACAGCGTTTCCTACAGCGCCCGCAACCATGACAGAAGCTACGGGCCAGGCAACGGGCGGACTTTCATGGCTGGCGCCAAGTATAAATTCTAAGGGGGAAGCATGCGGCGGTTTTCTTTAACCACTCTGTCCGTCTTGGCAGCTGGGCTGCTTCAGATGGTGCCGGGATCGATAACAAACGTCTATGCTGATGATAGCGTAATCTGGATCGAGCCGGTGGCTCGCGACTATGGGCGGCCGTGGAAGAAGAAGACCGCTGACCCCAGCAAAAATGAAAAGCACATCCCCCGCGCCGCCCGCAGTGATCCTAGGGAGCGCAGCGGGCGGCCAGAGGGCGCGCGGGGGACATCATCCCCCGCCGCCCCCAAAAACGGAGACGCCAAGGCTGCCAAGCGGCGCGGAAGTATGGGCCACGCCATGAGACGCAAGCGCAAAACTTATCTGAGCGCAGGCGTTTTTCCGCGCGGTGCCGCCGGTCAGTCCGGTCCCTATCTTTCCCAAACGCGAGCTTGGCTGGAGTTGCCTGACAACAGACTCATGCCGCTAAAATTGCGAAAGAAACGAGGACGCTATCGCCTTGATTGTCCCTATGGAACGGGAGGCGTTTATCGTCTGATCAGCTATAACGGCGACCATGTTCAAAATGGCGTCCGCCAGCATCTTTACGCCTATTACAGCTTTATGGCGCACGGCGATAAGCCGGATAAAAAGCCGCGCAAACAATCTTTTCGCCCAGGTTTCCAGGGAGGCAAGCCGAAGTTGGAAATCGTTCGGTTTTACGACCGCGAGCGCCACCGCTATCGCTCGCGAGCCGGACACAAGTTGCATCTGCGGGTACTTTTCAACGGAAAACCGCTCGCCAAAGCTCCAGTAACTCTTACGACCTCGAAGAGCTGGCAAAAGCGTCTTGAAACAAATGAACAGGGCGAGGCCAGTTTCACCCTCATAAAGGACGATTTTCAGCGCGGCGTTCTCAATAAACGGAAATCAACGCTTTACATGCTCAAGACCGAGCATCGTGAAAACACCCCTGGCGATGTATATGGGCGTGGCTACGATAGCGAACACTATGCCGCAACGCTGTCGTTTCAGGTCTTCCCCGACAACAACGAGTGGGAAAGCAAGCGTATCGCCTTCCTGGTTGTGATTTTCACTATCGTTGTTGTTGGAACTGCCATCGGCATCTATCGCATGCGCCGGAGGAAAAAAGCATGAATGTTCAACGCCTCCGGTTTTTTGTGCAGTTGATTAGTTTTGTTCTGCTGGTCTATGGCGGCTCTTTCGCTTTTGATATTGGCGGCAAACTGCCGACATTTTCCTGCGTGTTCGTTGATAGCAAAGGCGGCGGATGTTTTCTTGTCAGCCTTCAGCATCAACTGGCGCGGCCTATATGGGCGTTTCTTGGAGGCGCCGGGCTTATGCTGCTGACAACCCTTGGCACCGTTGCGCTCTTTGCAATTGTGCTGAACAAAGCCTGGTGTGGCTGGGTCTGTCCGTTCGGATTCCTGCAAGATCTGATGACCAAGCTGCGTAATCTCTTCAACATTGATCTGTCGCGCTTTTCCTGGATCACTAGCAAGCGCTACCGGTCTGTGAAGTATATTTTCCTGGCTTTTTTGGTCCTCGTTCCTCTTGCTATCGGCAATCTGGGGCTGTCTCGCGAGTGGACGGCGCCGTTTTGCCAGATGTGCCCGGCGCGGCCCTTGATGCCGCTGCTTGAAGGGAATTTCAGCGAGTTCTTTATCGACTTATCAAGCATTCCCGGCATGATCCTGACAACAATCGCTATATTGCTTGTCGGGCTTTTCTTCACCGTATCATTCATCAAGCGGCGCTTTCTTTGCTCTTACTGTCCGATGCTCGCCTTTTTGTCGCTGTTCGACAAAGTCGGCCTGTTGTCGCTGAAAAAAGACGGCCAGCGCTGTACACGTTGCGGCAATTGCTATCGCGCCTGCCCGATGGAAATCCGCGCCATTGAGGAAGAGAAGGTGAAGAAAAATCTCGTCACGCAGGACTGCATCTTGTGCCTGCGCTGCGTCGAATCTTGCCCTGAGAACGGAGCGCTCGATGCCACGTTCGCCGGTTTTTCAATCTTCAAAGCGAGCGAAGAAGGCTTCTTGAAGCGGCAGGAAAAAACAATTGGGGAAAGCAAACGCCAATGAATATGCAAGAGCAAATCAAGCCAAGCAAAAAAGAGCGGCTTGCCAATAAGGTTCGTGTGCACCTCGATATGACGGTTCGCGAGATCTTCGATGGCTTGGAAGAAGACCGTACGCGCCCGGAGCATATGGCCTATTTCGACCGCATTTTCAAAGCGTTCATCCATGGCGGCAAGGACGTTGTGCAGACGCAAAAAGGTCAGCAGATGGTGGGCACCTATTGTGTGTTCGTGCCCGAAGAACTGATCTACGCTTGCGGCGCGCGCCCTGTCCGCTTGTGCGCCGGGGCATATGAAAGCGTTGAGATCGGCGAGGATTATCTGCCGGATATCGCTTGCCCGGCGATCAAATCTGAGATCGGATTTTCAGTCCTGCCCATCCTCGATTTCTACCAGAAATGCGATCTTGTAGCCCTGCCCGCAAGCTGCGACTGGAAAATGAAAGTCGGCGAGATGCTGGAGGAACACCACGATGTTCACATGCTCTCTCTGCCGCGTATCAAGGAACTGGAAACCTCGCGCCACTTCTGGCTCGAAGAAGTGAAGCGCTTCAAGCAGTCCTTAGAAAAGCTGACTGGCGTAAGCATAAACCGCAAGCGTTTGCGTGATGCGATCCGACGCATTCAGCGTGCGCAAATTGAGGTTCATCGCTTCCAGGAACTCCGCAAACACAGCCCAGCGGTCATCCATGGGCGCGACGCGCTCGAAGTGCTCAACGCCTACTTCTACGACGAAGTCGAAGCGTGGACCGAAGCGCTCGCCACACTCAACCGCGAACTCGAAGCCCGCATCGCCAACAAGCAATATGTCGCCAAGCCGAACGCGACACGGCTGATGCTCACCGGCTCGCCGATGATTTTCCCCAATTGGAAAATCCCGACCATCATCGAGGAACTCGGCGCGGTTCTCGTGACAGACGAGTTCTGCACCTCAGGACGCTACCTTAGCGACATGGTCTCGGTGGATGAAGGTACGCTTTCCGACATGCTCCACGCTATCGCTGACCGCTATATGTTGCCGTGCTCCTGTCCGACATTCACCACCACGACGGAACGGCGCGACCGGGTTTTGCAGCAAGCTGAAGATTATCAAGTCGAAGGCGTGATCTATCACGTACTCAAAGGTTGCCACCCGTTCGACATCGAGATGAAAACCATCGAGACCGCGTTGCAGGACAAGGGCATCCCCATGCTCAAAATCGAAACGGATTACGCCCCACAAGACATCGAGCAACTGCGCACCAGAATTGAAGCATTCACGGAAACGCTCAAAGGAAGGACGAAAAAGGCATGAAGTGTTTTGCCGGAATAGATGTGGGGTCCTCCACCATCAAAGTGGCGATTACCGACGAATCAGGCATACGCGGCTACAAAGTGATGCCCACTAGCGTCCATTGCAATGACAGTGCGTTTCAGTTGCTCGACGGCCTCCGTCAAACAGTTGGTCTTGGCGAGGGGGATATCAAGCATGTGACATCCACCGGCTACGGTCGCAGGCTGGTGAAATTCGCCGACAGCAACATCTCGGAAATTACCGCGAACGTGAAAGGCGCTGTCTGGTATGGCGAGCAAGCCGGGCTCAAGGTCCGCACGATTATTAATATCGGAGGACAAGACACCAAAGTCATTGGCATTGATGAAGAGGGCGTGACCAAGAATTTTTCCATGAATGACAAGTGCGCAGCCGGAACCGGGCGCTTTCTTGAAGCTCTGGCGCGCATTCTCGAAGTAGAAGTGGTTGATTTAGGCGATATGGCGCTTCAGGCGGATGTGCCGTTACGCATTAACTCTACTTGCACGGTGTTCGCTGAGACCGAGATCATCTCGCTCTTGGCGCGGGAGAAAAAGCCCAGCGAGATCATAGCGGGGGCGCATTTCGCCATCGCCAAGCGTCTGTCCAAGATGGCGCGGCGCGTCAAGGTGACCGACCAGGTGTTTTTCGACGGCGGCCCGGCGCTCAACAAGGGGCTGATCAAGGCGCTCGAAGATGAATTGGCGACAGACCTGTTTGTTCCGCCTGATGTGCCACAAGTCACCACGGCTATCGGCGCGGCGATGATCGCGAGGGAAGAATATCGATCCGGTGCGCCAATTGTAGAGTCGCCGAAAACCAGCGCAATTCAAGGAACAGAAGAAACATGTCAGATCTGCCCGCAATAGGCCCTTATCTCGCTCCATTTGGAGGCGCTGGCAGCCTGTATCTCGGCGTGCTGGCGATGGGGTTTTTCTATGGTCTGACACTATGCAGCTTTGCTTGCCTGCCTCTCGTCACTCCGTATGTTTTCGGCACGCAGCCCGGTTTCCGCAAAGGATTTGAGGCAACGGCCGTTTTCATAATCGCGCGCGTTGCAGGCTATACGCTTCTTGGGGCGCTTGCCGGATTGGCCGGTAAGCTCGTGCTGGAACATGTCGGCTTGAAAGCGCCGATGATCCTTGCAGGGGGGCTCGTGCTCGCGATTGGCGTTGCCGTCGCTCTCAGTCGGCGCAACGTTTGCGGAAATTCCTCGCGCATACGGCGATCCTCAAGGCACATGACAGTTCTCGGGTTTGCAACCAGCCTTATGCCGTGTCCGCCGCTTTACGCGATCATGCTCTATGCCGCGACGACCCAATCCATGGTAACAGGTGCGCTGCTGGCTTTCTTGTTCGGCTGCGGAACTTTGGCCTCGCCTCTTTATTACTTAGGCGGCGCGGCTGGATGGCTTTCAGCGCGTATCGGGCAGGAAACAGCACACAAATATAACTCATTATTGCGAATACTCAGCGCCCTTGTCATCATGATGTTTGGAGTAAAACTCATAGCTAACGGCTTTGGCGGCATATAAAGGAGGTTAAGAATGCAAAAGATAAGAAGAATGCACCTTCAGGCAATATTTGCAGCGTTGCTAATGGCAGGGTTGTTTATTGTCACGCCTACAGCACACGCAGCGGACACAGAAAAAACAGCAGAAACAAAGGGAACCGCTAGCCTCGATATGGAGTTGAACAGCCTGACCCATACGCAAAAAGAGTGTGTGGTGAATTTTGTTATGCAGAACAGTCTTGCGAGCGCCATCGACGCTCTATCGCTTGAAATCGTGCTGTTCGATGGCGATGGGCGCATTACCGGCATTCTCAATCTCAAGGTGGGGCAGCTCCCCCTCAAAAAGACGAAAGTTAAACAATTCCGCCTAAAAAACTGCAAGGGCGTGTCGCGCATTCTCATCAACGAAATCACCGAATGCAGCGGAGCAGACCTAACACCCAAAACTTGTTCGGAAAAACTCAAGACAACGAACAAAACCAAAGTCCAATTCGGCTTATAAGATAAGAGAAGAGGAAAAGTTATGGAGCCACAGGTAGCAACTCAGCAGAGTCCTGCCCATACAACACTGGGCCCGCCGCTTGAAACTGCCAATTCAGGATTTTTGGATACTTTGGGACTGGGATCTTTACAAAATCTCTTAAACGATGGCGGGCCAATAGTCTGGATATTGTTGCTGTTATCAGTTTTCGTGACAATGGTCATACTTGTCAAATTCTGGCAGTTCCAGTGGACGGGCATTAACCGCCGCGGACGAGTAGACTACGCTATTCGTTCCTGGACGATGGGCTATCATAGCCAGTCTCTCGAATACCTGACCGCGATTGATCGCAATCCGCTGGCCAAGGTTATCGCACACGCCATGCGTGGCCTTCTGTACCGGCCCGGCGATATCCAACTCGTGCGCGAAGATGTGGAACGGGTCGCGCTTGAGCAGGTTGCCTCCGCCCGCTCATTTTTAAGAGTGATCGAGGCTGTCGTACAAATCGCGCCGTTGCTGGGGCTGTTTGGCACGGTGCTCGGTATGATTCAGGCTTTCACCGCGCTGCAATCCGCTGGGGCCGAGGCAGACCCCGCTGTTTTGGCAGGCGGTATCTCGGTTGCCTTGCTCACTACCGCTGTAGGGCTTGCCGTGGCTATCCCCTCCGCCTTTGCGTTGCATTGGTTTGAGAGCAGCGTGGACCGTTTCTCCGACACAGTTGAAAACATGCTGACAGGGATTTTCACGAACCGGCTGACCGAAACGACTCCAGCGCAATTTGATAGAGCTACGCCGCATCCTCCCTCATCCGTAAAACAAGAGGGGCCAAAGCTGGCCGCCGTGAAGCATGCGGATTAAACGGCCCGCCAGAAGGAAAAGACTTATCAGCCTGACGCCATTGATTGACGTGGTGTTCTTGCTGCTCGTGTTTTTCATGCTGGCATCGACGTTAAAGCACTACACGGGGATAGATCTGGCGGGCGGACGGTCTGGCGCGACGCGCAATAACGATGTCAAAAACCTGGTGATCGTACGCGTGAAAGGCGGCGCGGACATTGATATCAACGGCAAATCGGTTGCGCTGGCCCAGTTGTCGGGCGAGTTAACCTCTCTTGCATGCGACGAAAAATTGAAAGTCGCCGTCAAGCCCATGAATGGCGCCAAAGTGCAAGACGTGGTCGATGTGATCGAGAAAGCGAATATCGAAGCTGTACGCGAAGTGATGGTTATCAAATAGGCGAACAGAATAAGCGAGCAGCGCGGGGAAGAAGAATTATCATGCGTCTTAAGCGAAAGACCAGATCTCAGGATGAGGCAAACCTTATTCCGCTCATTAATATTGTCTTTCTGATACTCATTTTCTTTCTTGCGGCTGGCGTATTGCGTTCGTTCCACGAGGAGAACGTTTCTCCCGCTGAGGCGAATTACTCTGATAAAGGAGAGCGCCCTATCAAACCAGTTCTCATCGGCCAGGACGGGCAGATTAGCGTTGGCGGCGTCGAACATGATCAGGCATCGCTGAAGGGCGTCTTGCAGGGGCGGAGTACTGCGGGGATAACTAGCCCTCTTCCCGTTGTCGCGGACAAAAATCTTGCTGCTGAAAAACTTGTGGAGGTGATTGAAGCCGCGAAAATGGCTGGCATCAAGAAAATCCGGCTCGTTACGCAAAAAAGGTCAGCGCCATGAAGCTTTCGCCCTACCATTGGCTGATCGGGATTGTGTTGGCGTTTAGCTTGCACGCATTGGCGTTTGCTCTTGTGGTCAGTGGCGAACAGGCCGAGCTCGAACGCGCCAGCGGTCCTGTGATTTCTATTGCTGGCTCTCTCAGCGATTATGCCTCGGAAGTTGAGACGATTGTTCAGGACAAGGCCGAAGTCGTCGAAGCTGAGAATCAGACGCAAAAGGTCGAGCCTGAAGAAACAGCGGAAAAGCCCGAAGATAAGTCTCCCGTTCCAGCGGTTGTGCCGGAAGTAAAACACGAAAAGCAAAAGCCTAAAAAAGTTAAACCGAAGAAAAAACCAAAACAAAAAGCTAAGCGGAAGGTCAAGCACAAAGCTAAAGCGCGCCACGCCCGCAAAGGTGCAGCTGGAAGACGAGGCGGAGGCGGTGGTAAACGTCAGTCGAAATACGCTGGCAAAGCGGCGATGTCCAACTTCAAGGGGCGTGTGCGAGCACGTATCGCCAGACGCGCTCGCTCAGGAAAAGGGCGGGGGACGGTTGTGGTCAGGTTTACTTTGACAGCAAGCGGAAGCGCTCGAAATGTTCGTGTGATTCGCAGTTCAAACTCACAGCTTAACAGCGCAGCCTTACGCACGGTTCGAGGCGGCTTCCCACGAATTCCTCCGGGGTTGCCGCGCCAAATAACATTCACAGTACCTATCGCGTTTAGATAGTTTTCAGCAAACTATGACCGATAGATCTGGATTATAGCAACGCACTATCACTGGACTTTATCGAACTCCAACTCGATCTGGTTGATATTCTTCGAAACAGCAAGTTCAATCGAGAAGTCCGCGCTTTTTTGACTTGCAAGTTCCCTGGTTGGGATGCTTGCGGTGGTGCTATAAAGATCGCTGTTCACGCTGTCGCGCATATTCACCAACAATTGCGGAACTTGAATGGTTTGGTCTGTGCGGTTGATGACTTGGCCGGTTACCTCAACCGCCGGCTTACCGTGAGATGTGGTCCAGCGGTAAGAGACGTTGCTGAAATCAATGGAATGCCCAACATCGCCGAAGCCAACCATTTGGTATAGCCCTGCTGTTCCCGGAAGGGCCGTCACCACTTCACCGCGGAAATTGACGAGTGCTAGCAAAAACCCGCTGGCGATGGAAAGAAACACCGCCCAAGCCGCCACCGCAGCCAGCCCGCCGCCTTGGCGCGGAGCTTCGTAAGGCATATGCTCGATATTTTCCAACTGGTTTCGCAGAGCAGGCGTATTGTCGTCAAAATATTCGGCTCCGTAGTGGAATTCATCGCCGTGCAGATTGTCATCATCGTATGAAGCTGGGCCTTGTTTGCCGAACGGCTCATCATTTTGCGGTGCGGCGGCTCGGAGCGCCTCGGCCATGTTTTGTTGTAGCGCGAGGTCAGCCATGGCGTCCGCATCGCCGGCATATTGCTCGTCTTCATCGGCAAATCCATCGCGCGCGGTGGCGGCGTCGTAAATGACACTGTTGCGGCGCGCGCTCTGAATTTCAGCGGCAACCGTTTTCATGTCTTTGTCGCCATATGCTGGCGCGTCGCTATGGAGATCCGTTTCTTCGCGTTCAGCCGCAAAGCCTTCCCAGAATTCGTTAAACGGCTCTTCCTCAACTGCTGCTGGGTCTTGCTCCGTCGCTAACGTTTGCTGCTGAGTTTGCGCTAGCGGTTCTTGTGGATAAGTCTGGTGTTCCAGCGCGGTGCTCAACGCACTCCGAATTGCATTTTCAGGATCTTCTTCCCCTTGCTCGTCAACATTATTCCAAGGTTGTTCTTGCAAGCTTGGCGCCCACTCCGCACCTTCATTGCTTGGCGCGCCGTTTAAGGGCATGTGGTTAAAGCCGTCTTCCTGAGGGGGCGGTGATGGGGCGTCATCGTCGAGACCCATCCACGCATTTTTCAGAGCGTTGCTATCCAGCATCGCTGATTCGTGGTTTTCCCCACTATCAGCCTCATCTTGCTGGTCGTCTTGCATGCTGGAAACCGCAAATGCGTGAAACTCTCGCCGCGTTTCCCAGTCAGACATTTCGTCTGAAGGCGCATCTGGCGGTGGCGGAGGAGGAAACGGCATGGAAGCTTGCGTAGCCTCAGTTGTCTCCTCGCTAGCTTCCGCTGAGGAAACGGCTGGTTGCTCGTCTTCCACAATATTTTGATGCGCGCCCTGTGTCCCCGCCTCTTCATCTAAAGGCATTTCAGGGGATACGCGCCATTGATGTCCACATCGGGCGCATTTCACATAACGGCCGCCTTCCGGTATGGCCTTATTCATTTTATACCGGGTGCAACATTCTGGACATTCGATGACCGTGGACACGATTTTTTCCTTCAATGCCTCATAAAGACCGCTATAAGCGGGGAGCGTTCTCAATTTCGTCGCAACCATTACATACAGGAGAGTCGCGTTCCTATAAAGCTGCGTGTTCTAGCCTGTTAATCCTTGTTTACCTTTTATGCGAGAGCTGCCGTGATTAGATTTGAAAACGTCGGATTACGGTATGGAGCGGGACAAGAAGTTCTCCGTGACGTGAGTTTTCATCTGCTCCCCGGTTCATTCCACTTCCTCGCCGGCGCTTCGGGCGCTGGTAAGACAACCCTCTTGCGTTTGTTGTTCCTCTCGATCAAGCCATCGCGTGGCCTTGCCTATATGTTCGGCAAGAATGTTACGCGGGCCTCGCCCTCTCAGCGGGCGGAATTGCGCAGTCGCATCGGCATCGTGTTCCAAGATTTTCGTCTGCTCGATCACATGACGACCTGGGAAAACGTAGCTCTGCCATTACGTGTACATGGCAAGAAACAGTCTGAATATGCCGAAGATGTGACAGAGTTACTTAAATGGGTGGGCCTGGGAGAACGCATGAACGCCTATCCGCCTGTGCTTTCAGGCGGAGAAAAGCAGCGCGCGGCCATCGCCAGGGCGGTTATCGGCAAACCGGAGCTGCTTTTGGCCGACGAACCAACGGGTAACGTCGATCCGCAAATGGCGCGTCGCCTGTTACGTTTATTTATTGAGTTGAACCGTCTTGGCACATCAGTCATCATCGCCACGCACGATTATCAACTTATGAACCAGATCAAGACACCACAGCTTCTATTGGAAGACGGACAACTACATGTCCACAACCCTAAATGACATATCCCGGTCTTCTCAGTCGGAAGGTCAACTGCCAGTGCTTCCGCCTGAAGCACCACGGCCCCGTTTTGCGCCTGGCAAGACGCCCATCGTTCCGCCGGGATCGGTAACAGGGCGCTCGCTCACCATGGTGATTGTAATCATGGCGTTTATGGCCTGTCTCACCTGGGGCATGGTCTACATGATTAACAAACGGGCTGCGACTTGGCGGATGGAAATGGCCAGCGAAATCACCGCTCTGGTCGGCGGCAATCCAACGAGCAAGGAAATTGAAAATCAGGCGGAGTGGAACGCCACAGTTGCGCGGCAAGCGCGGCAAGTTGAGGAGTTTTTAAACTCTCAGAAAGGCATCCTGAAAGCGGAGTTAATGAGCCTTAAGGAGACCGCTCATTTCGCTGAAGCCTGGATGGGGCAGATTTCTGATGTGGAAAAATGGCCGTTCCCGCGCTTGATCACCATCAAGATCGACCAGAGTTCGCCTCCAGACTTTGCAACATTGCGTGAAGCTTTGGCCGCCAACTTTCCCAGCGCGACACTGGATGACCACCGCGTTTGGCAGAAACAGCTTCGCCGGGTGACGGGATCGCTGGCGTTCGGCGGCATCGTGCTGATCTTACTCGTCGCAGCGGCAACCGTCGGCATTATCGGCTCGGCAGCGCGCAGCGCTATGGCTTCCAACCGCGATATCGTTGAGGTGTTAAACTTTGTCGGCGCAGATGAACGTTTCATCGCCCGGCAATTTGAGATGCATTTTCTGAAGCTCGGTGTAAAAGCAGGTGTGGTTGGGGCGCTAGCCGCCGGTTCCGTTTTCTTCTTTTTGCCGATTTTAGCGGATTTCATGAGTAATGCGGCGACACGCACCGAATTACATCGTTTGGTAGGAGATGTGCGTCTTGATTGGCTTGGCTATTCTAGTCTACTCTTGGTTGTGGTAGCGATAGCAGCGATATGCTTGATCACCTCTAGGTTTGGTGTCCGCAATATTCTGAATATGCAGAATCCTTAATTTTGGGCAAGAGTGAAGGTAAGGCCAAGTCTTGACATGACGGATATGGCGCTTTCAAAAGACGGAAAAGATTACACTATTAGAAGTATGAACAATTCACGAAACCTTCCGGCGCAGGTCAGACGTATACACCGGTTGCCGATCAAAAGGATCGTGGGATATTGTATTGTGCTGACTCTCGTGGCGTTTATCGCGGGGTTCGGCGTATTTTGCCGCATGGTAGCGCGGGGGCCTGGAGACATTCAGCGCGCCGACGGCATTGTCGCGCTTACCGGCGGAGAGGCGCGTATTCCAACCGCTGTCAGACTATTGGCTCGCGGGAAAGGCAAGCGCCTGCTCATCTCCGGGGTCAACCCCTCCACCTCGCGGCGGGAACTCATCAAACTCGTGCCAGATAGCAAGAACTGGTTTCAATGCTGCATTGATGTAGACCGCGTTGCTCGCGATACAATCAGCAACGCAAACGAAACAAGCGTCTGGATCAAAAAACGCCGGTTCCGTTCACTTATTGTGGTTACAGCCTCTTATCACATGCCGCGCAGCCTCGCCGAATTACGCCGCGCAATGCCAGATACCGAGCTGCGGCCCTATCCGGTTACGCCCCACAGCGTGAACCTGAAAAGTTGGTGGACCGATAAAGACGCCATGCAATTGCTGATGTCGGAATACGTGAAGTTTCTTCCAACTTTGAGCCGTTGCGTTATAACGCAGGTGCGTCAAGGTAATGGCGTCTTTGGCGGCACACGGAGATGCATCAATGGCGGCCGCTCCAGATAATGCGTGGGAGGAGTGATGCTGCGGTCCCTGGTTTTCACAGTCGTTTTTTACATCAATACGGCGGTGTTTCTTATTCTCGGCAGTCCGCTCTTGCTGGGTCCGCGGAGCTGGGCTATGTGGGGGCTGGCTTCGCATGCTCGCGCTACAATGTGGTGGATGCGCATTATTTGCGGTACACGCGTTGAAGTACGCGGACGCGAGAACCTCCCTGAGGGTGCGGCGCTTATCGCCTCCAAGCATCAGTCGGCGTGGGATACGACGGGGCTTATCCCATTTTTGCGCGATCCTGCGATGATCATGAAGCAAGAGCTGATGTACATCCCGCTTTACGGCTGGTTCTCGTACAAATTCGGGATGATACCCGTACGGCGCGATAGACGCGGCACCGCTCTGCGTCGCATGGCCAAGGACGCCTCCGACCGCGCCGCCAACGGCCGCGATATCGTAATCTTCGCGGAAGGCACGCGGCGTGCGCCCGGCGCTCCGCCCGCCTACAAGCCAGGCGTGGCGATGCTGTATGACAGACTGGGCATTCCGTGTGTGCCGGTGGCTCTCAATTCAGGCGTGTTCTGGCCGCGCCGCAGTTTGTTGCGGCGGCCAGGCACCATCGTGGTGGAGTTTCTGGAGCCGATCCCGCCAGGACTGCCGCGCCGCAAATATCAGAAGCTGTTGGAAGAGCGGATTGAGACAGCCTCCGCGCGACTTCTCGCCGAAGCGGGAAAGGCAGGAGAAGAGGCCGTTGCAGCTGCAATCGCGCAACAAAAGGTGGCTTGAGTTAGTGCATTTTCCGATCTAACTGGATCGGGAAAATGCTTTAACCTATTGTTTTGTCGCATTTTCACGAGCGCAAAAGTCTGCAACTTTTGCTGAAAATGCTCTAGTGCATTGATCCAAACGGAGGTTACACCGGAGTTTGGTAAAATCGATGCATAAACAAAGAGCTAGTTCATCGATCACCGCGGCATCAGCACCCAGTAATCCAGATCGAGGATGACGCCTTCCTCATAGGTGTTTTCATCGGCCATCAGCGGGAAATCGCCAGCCGGTAGGTTCTTCACCGCGATCGTGCGTAGACGCAGCGCGCCGATATCTTCGCGGCCCGGCAGTTCGATTTTATCCAGAATTTCGCTCCACGCATAAACCGTGTCGCCCGCGAAGGCTGGAGCCACATGCCGCCCGGCGTTGATCCCCGCGACATGGAAAGCGTTCGCCAGCCCGTTGAAGCTCAGCGCTCGCGCCATCGAGATGATGTGCCCACCATAAACCAGACGCTTGCCATGCCGGCTGACCGCCGGGTCATGCGGGTTGAAATGCAGACGTGCGGTGTTTTGATACAGCCGCGTCGCCATCTGATGTTCGGCTTCCTCGATCATGGCGCCAGCGGCGTGGTCGATGCGCTCGCCGACTTCGTAGTCGTCCCAGCGCGCCGTTGAGCCAGCCAGCGCCCAGTCATACACCCCGGCGTTCAGGCGCGGGACAGCGTGGCCCAGCACGTCGGTGTCCACACTGGCAGGAAGTTCTGGCACCTTTTCAGTACGCACCACAGCGGCCTCGTCACGCTTGCGGACCATCACCCAGCGCACATAATCGACCACCGTTCCGCCATGCTGATTGCGGCCCGTGGAGCGTACATAAACTACGCCCGTCTTGCGGTTGGAGTTTTCGCGCAGACCAATCACCTTGGAGGTGGTGGACAGCGTATCGCCAGGAAACACCGGCTTGAGAAAGCGGCAATCCGCATAGCCCAGGTTGGCGATGGCGTTCAGCGAGATATCCGGCACGGTTTTCCCGAACACGGTGTGGAAAACGAGAAGGTCATCCAGTGGAGCGCGTTCATATCCGATGGATTGGGCGAAGGTATCCGCCGATTGCACTGCAAAACGCGAACCATAAAGCGCGGTATAAATAGCAACATCACCCGAGGTCAGCGTGCGCGGCGTCGCATGGGCGATGGTTTGACCGATTTGGAAATCCTCAAAGAAGTTGCCGTGACTGGTCTTGCTCGCCATTTATCCTCGCTCCGCCGGGAAACCGGCGCTGTTAGTCAAAACGTTATTTTCTCGCTATCTCTACTTCATTTCAAAACAGCGTTCTTGTCGTTTCATGCCGATATGCTCGTAATACGATATCGCCCCTGGCGCAGAAATCAGAAAAAGCTTTGCTTCCCAGTGTAAAGCCGCTTTTGTCGCTTCTAACAGCTTCTTGCCAATACCCTGTTTCTGAAAATCACGGTCTACCGCCAAATCAGAACAATAGCAGCAATATGCAAAGTCGGTTACGGAACGCGCAACGCCGATAATCTGGCCATCCTTCCGCGCTGTGAGAATCAGGTTAGCGCAATCCAGCATGGCTGCGATGCGGGGCAGATCGTCAACAGGACGCCGCTCGTGCAGCCCGGACCGACGCAAAACGTCTACAAAGTCCTGCACAGAAAGGTAGACGTCACGTTGAATGACAATTTCGCTCATGCGACGGTTTTACCACAGAATCGTATAGCAAAAGAATACCGCATATTGTGGTGACATACGGTGAACAAAAAACTGCATTACAGCAATGTTGCTTGCCCTTCCGCTAATTTCCCGGTATCGGCCTTATATGCAAGGTTCATTGAACGACAGGAAAGTATCAGTACAGCAGCCGTTTTCCAGTTCGCAGGCGGATTTGCTGGAAGTCCTGGCTAATGGCGTCATGAATGGCGACAGGGCCTTGCTGGCGCGCGCCATAACGCTGGTGGAAAGCCGTAAAGCCGAGCATAGGCAGCTTGCGGATCAACTTTTGGAGCGGCTTCACACTCTGGAAGCGGACAACGAGACGGCGACGCAATCTACGAACGGCGGCAAAGTCAGCTCTTCGCATCCGCGCGCACCTGCTTTTCGCATCGGCGTGACAGGGCTGCCCGGCGTGGGGAAATCCACATTCATCGATCAATTGGGGACCAATCTTACCGCACTGGGACATCGTGTCGCAGTTCTAGCGATTGATCCAACCTCGAACCGCACTGGCGGGTCCATACTCGGCGACAAAACGCGCATGCAGCGGCTGGCGGCCACGCCATCTGCGTTCATCCGGCCGTCTCCAGCGGGTGCGACGCTGGGCGGCGTTGCGCGCACCACGCGAGAAACCATGCTTCTGTGCGAAGCGGCGGGGTTCGACGTGATTATCGTTGAGACGGTGGGAGTGGGACAATCGGAAGTGACCGTCGCCGCGATGGTAGACTTCTTCCTGGTTCTGCTGTTGCCAGGGGCGGGCGACGATCTGCAAGGGCTGAAAAAAGGGCTGGTGGAGCTGGCCGACCTTATTGCCATCAACAAAGCCGACGGGGAAATGGCGGCCCGCGCCACCGCAACCGCTGCCGATTACCG
Source organism: Alphaproteobacteria bacterium (assembly GCA_037387425.1). Taxonomy (GTDB): domain Bacteria; phylum Pseudomonadota; class Alphaproteobacteria; order Rhizobiales; family Rhodomicrobiaceae; genus JARRLC01. The sequence goes on along the minus strand of JARRLC010000013.1, from coordinate 9,447 downwards.
CGCGGCGCTCCGTATGCTTTCGCCCCGCCAAAGCGGCTGGCAAGTGCCTGTGCTCACCGTTTCCGGCTTGCGCAATAGCGGCCTTGAAGAGTTATGGACCGCTGTCGGACGTCATCGCGAAGCCGCAATGGCGTCAGGCGCATTCGCGGACAAACGGCGTCAGCAGTCCGTTGTGTGGATGCAAGCGCTCATTGAAGACCGGTTGCGCAGCCTCATTCACGATGACCCGAAAGTGGTTCGACAGCTTGTCGAGTTGCAAACCGAAGTGAAAGAAGGCCGTTTGTTACCAGCGCTCGCTGCCGACGCTGTGTTACGCGCGGCAGGGATAGGATTAACGGAAAGCTCATAAATCCTATCGTCAAGGTGTGCATTTGCGAAAAACTGTATTTACACTGACACATCTTTAGAGATGCCTAAGCTATCATTTCAACTGTCAGAACAATTGTGAACGTCTGTTAGACAAAATTTTTCTTCATACTAGCTAAACTATCGAATGGTTGCGTACGGAGCCTCCTGGATTTACATATATTGTAGCGCACAAGATGCGCTTCTGTTTTTGTGTATGTCTAGCAGGGGGCACGGCGAGGACATAAGCAAAGAGCGTTTAGAACAACCCCTAATGTTTAATTCATCCCAGGCATGATCGGCTATACACATTCAGCCGAATGTGGCCGCTGACAAGCCGCGAAACCGGAAAGACGGAATGCCCGCCCGCATTATTTACAACCTCATTATGCAGTCGCTGGAAACAAACGTCCGGTTGGCTGAGAACCTTTCCACTTTCATGAAAGGCGTGACTGGCCAGCAGGATGGGTCAGAGCCTCAGGAAACGGCTCAAAACGCTACAGAGAAACCTGCGAGCAAACCACAGGGGCGCCGCTGGGTGTTCCGGTTTGGCGTGGGGCAGGCTGATGGATCAGCCGATATGCGCAACCTGCTCGGCGGCAAAGGCGCGAACCTGGCCGAGATGTCCAATCTCGGACTTCCGGTGCCGCCCGGCTTCACCATCTCCACCGAGATGTGTGCAGAGTATTACGCAAACAATAAAGCGTTCCCCGATGGTCTGCGTGACGAGGTCAGCAGCGCGCTGGAAGACGTCGCCAAAACCGTTGGCGCGGGGTTCGGCGATGCAGCTAACCCGCTTTTGGTGTCCGTGCGTTCAGGCGCGCGGGTATCGATGCCAGGCATGATGGATACCGTGCTGAATCTGGGGCTCAACGACGTTACGGTTGAAGGGCTGGCGAAAAAATCGGGAGACCGGCGTTTTGCCTATGACTCCTACCGCCGGTTCATCCAGATGTATTCCGACGTGGTGTTGGGTGTTGATCACCATATCTTCGAGGAAATACTTGCCGGATATAAAGAGCTGGAAGGCGCCGAACTTGACACCGATCTGAAGGCCGAAGATTGGGAAAAGATTATCGCCGAATATCGTTCAGCTGTTGAAACAAACACTGGGCGTCCATTCCCGCAAGATCCGCATGAACAGCTTTGGGGCGCAATCGGCGCGGTGTTCGAATCTTGGGAAATCCCTCGCGCTATCACATACCGTCGCTTGCATAACATCCCTGACAATTGGGGCACTGCTGTTAACGTTCAGGCAATGGTGTTCGGCAATCGCGGGGAAACAAGCGCAACGGGCGTGGCTTTCACGCGCAATCCGTCCACTGGCGAAAAGCGTCTTTACGGCGAGTTCCTCTTGAATGCGCAAGGCGAGGACGTGGTGGCGGGCATCCGTACACCGCAGAACCTTACAGAGGCCGCACGTCTGGCCGCAGGCGACGACAAGCCGTCTCTGGAAGCGCTGATGCCGGTTGTGTTCACCGAACTGCGTTCCATCTACGAGAAGCTGGAAGCGCGGTATCGGGACATGCAAGACGTCGAGTTCACCATCCAGGAAGGCAAACTCTGGATGTTGCAGACGCGTTCCGGCAAACGCACCAGCAAGGCGAGCTTGAAAATCGCGGTGGACATGGCGGAAGAAGGGTTAATCACCCAAGAAGAAGCCGTTATGCGCATTGATCCAGCGCAGCTCGACCAACTGTTGCATCCGACACTCGATCCGAACGCAGAAAAGCATGTGCTGACAACCGGTTTGCCGGCCTCCCCTGGCGCGGCAACTGGCGAAATCGTGCTGGACCCCGACAAAGCCGCCGATCTGAAAGGTCAAGGCCATACGGTTGTTCTGGTGCGCACGGAAACCAGCCCGGAAGACATTCACGGCATGCATGCCGCCGCCGGTATTCTCACCGCGCGCGGCGGGATGACATCGCATGCGGCAGTGGTGGCGCGCGGCATGGGACGTCCTTGCGTAGCCGGTGCAGGCTCAGTGCGCATCGACTATGCCACGCGCACCATGAGCGTGGGCGATACTGTGCTCAAGGAAGGCGATGTCATTACGTTGGATGGCAGCACGGGGCAGGTGATCTTGGGGGCAGTTCCCACGCGCCAGCCAGAGCTTTCCGGCGATTTCAGCAAGCTGATGGTCTGGGCCGACGCCACGCGGCGCATGAAGGTGCGCACCAACGCTGAAACGCCTCTGGATGCCCGTCAGGCGATGGAATTCGGTGCGGAAGGCATTGGTCTGTGCCGGACTGAGCACATGTTCTTCAACGACGAGCGTATTCTGGCTGTGCGCGAGATGATTCTCGCCACCGATGAAGCTGGCCGCCGTGCCGCGCTTGCCAAAATTCTGCCGATGCAGCGCCAGGACTTCGTGGAGCTGTTCGAGATTATGGCAGGCCAGCCGGTGACAATCCGTCTGCTTGATCCACCGTTGCATGAGTTCCTGCCGCATACCGACGAGGAAATCGCCTCTGTGGCGGCGGCATTGGGCACTCCAGAGACGCAAATCCGACACCGGCTTGCGCAGCTCTCTGAATTCAACCCGATGCTTGGGCATCGCGGGTGCCGCCTGGGCGTCACCTATCCGGAAATTACGGAAATGCAGGCGCGCGCGATCTTTGAGGCCGCGGTTGAAGCTAGCCGTAAGTCCGGGAAACCGGTTGAGCCGGAAGTGATGGTGCCGCTCGTGGCGCTGAAGAAGGAATTTGAGCTTCTGAAGGCCCGCATCGATAAAGTGGCGCAAGACGTGTTCGCGGAAGCCAAGACTGAGCTGCGTTATCAAGTCGGCACCATGATCGAGTTGCCGCGCGCTGCGCTCAAGGCGGGCGATATCGCGGAGACGGCTGAGTTCTTCTCGTTCGGCACCAATGACCTGACGCAGACGACATTTGGCCTTAGCCGCGACGATTCCGCGTCGTTCCTTTCTGACTACGTCGAGAAGGGCGTGATCGAGACCGATCCGTTCGTGTCGTTGGATCAAAGTGGCGTTGGCGAACTTGTAGCTATTGCAGCGGCGCGTGGACGGGCGATCCGTCCAGATATCAAGCTTGGCATTTGCGGCGAACATGGCGGCGATCCTGCGTCCGTCGACTTCTGTGAGCAGGTAGGGCTGGACTATGTCTCGTGCTCGCCGTTCCGAGTGCCGGTGGCGCGTCTTGCCGCCGCGCAGGCTACGCTGTTGACCAAATCTGGCAAACGCCAAGAAGGAAAAGACAGCTAACGCACAATAGTGCGACATTCAGTCGCGCGGTGAAATTGCCACAATTGGCGCTGTTTCACCGCGCGACGAGCTAACAAAACGCTAAAACACATCCTCTGCCGGTTCCGGCGATTATTTTTTTCACAATATCTAGGGTCTGAGACACGACAAACCACACTGGATTGTTGGTCGGAGCTGATTGCTTTTTCATAAGCTCTGGAATGTATACACCTAGGATATTCAATATATCCGTCATGAAACTGTGTTACGTGACGGTTAATATGCTCTTTTCGAAACATAAAATAATAGTAAAAACTGAACATACATATGAATTTCACTCAATGCAATTTATAGCATAGTCATCATGCAATTATGGGAAATGATCGTGATGGCATTCATTTGAATGCTCACAGGAAATATAGCGCAACCTGTGTATTACAAAGGCGGCTCTGTACGGCCCACAAAAGATAGGTTTAAAAATCCTCAATTTTTAATGTACGGCTTAGATAATTTTCTGGAAATACAGGTATATATACTTACTTTAAAACGAATCTATATACATAACATCGTAAATTATACTTTGAATAATTCTAAAGGCAATGAGAAACCGGCTGCTTCATAAGCGCAGATTTATGTAATTTTAGAACATTTTTCCGGCAATGACCCCACATGTTGTGTCAGCTATTAGATTGTATGACAAATTACATATCTGCTTAATCTCTGCTACGTTGGCCGCATTGCAAAATTTATTGCAGCCGCTGAAGCAATGAATATCACCATAATCACGGTAATCACATGATATCTGCTTGGTATTATAAGCGGACATACAAATTTTGACATAGCTAATATCGTTGCTAGACAGCGCCAGTTCTGTGATTATGGTGAGATATACATCGCTAGCGAATTGCGGGGTAGCGAATACCTAAAACATACTACAAACAATATCTGGCCTCCTTAGATGCGGCTTGGCTGTTTTTTCTCACCCCCTGCAAGTATTCGCTCGATAATGCTGTGTGCGGATATTGTTTGTACGCACAATTTAGCATGCATGTTGCATTAGCCTTTCCGTCATTAAACTGGAGTATGAAACGCAACAATCTGCACATGCCCCGATTTTTCCATTAAGTCATGTGATGCTGTCTTAATCGCGAGGCAAAAGTGCTTGCTGTCCATTTTTTTGAGATGACACAGCACCCTTTGGACATTTGGGCATATACATCACAGCTCAGTGTGTTTGGGCCGTAAAAGTCTCGTGTTGTGGTTTGAAGCCATAGCGTTATGGGCACGATGATTAGGGGTAGGTTCACATGCCGGGTAACTGGCGTGCGTATGCACGATAATGAGGCTAGGTTTTTGGCATTTCTGGATTGACTGGGGCGGAACTTTTACCGATGTAATCGGTCGCGCTCCAGACGGTACAATGCACGCCTGTAAGGTGCTGTCTGAATGCAGCGCCTACCATGATGCGGCCGTCCATGGCATTCGCAAGCTCATGGGGTTAAGACGGCACGAATTCATTCCAGCACAGAGCATAGGCGAAGTGCATATGGGGACCACCGTCGCCATCAATACCTTGCTGGAACGTAAAGGCGAGCCGACCGCACTCATCACCTCCAAAGGATACCGTGACGTTCTGCGTATCGGTAATCAATCGCGCTCGGATATCTTTGCCCGGCAGATTGTGAAGCCAGATCAGCTTTACGGGCACGTTGTTGAGCTTGACGAACGCGTTCTTGCCGATGGCACCATAGAGCGCCCGCTGGACATCAATGAAGCCTGCGCCGCGCTGGAAGCCGTGGAGGCGCTGGGTTACAAGTCCGTGGCTATCGTGTTCATGCATGGCTATCGCTACTCGCAACATGAAGCGATGGTGGCGTCTATTGCTCGCGATATGTTCTTTCCGCAGGTGTCGGTGAGTCACGAAGTCTCGCCGCTGGTGAAGTTCGTAGGGCGCGGCGATACAACCGTGGTTGATGCTTATCTGTCGCCGATCCTGCACCGCTATCTGGCGCATCTTTCCGAAGCGCTGGATGAGAAGCGTACAGGCGCCACTCTCAAATTCATGATGTCATCCGGTGGTTTGACAGCGGCAAATCTGTTCCAGGGGAAGGACGCCATTTTGTCCGGTCCGGCTGGCGGCGTCGTCGCCATGGCAAGAACGGGGCAGGAAGCCGGGTTCGATAAGATTATCGGTTTCGATATGGGCGGCACCTCAACCGACGTGACGCATTTCAACGGCCAGTACGAACGCGCGTTCGAAGCCGAAGTGGCGGGCGTGCGCATGCGTGCGCCGATGATGTCCATTCACACTGTGGCGTCAGGTGGCGGCTCAGTGCTGCACTATGATGGCGCACGTTTCCGCATCGGACCGCAATCGGCGGGTGCCAATCCCGGTCCAGCCTGCTACCGCAAAGGCGGCCCGCTCACCCTTACAGACGCCAATGTGATGGTTGGAAAGCTCATTCCGGAGTATTTCCCAGCCATTTTCGGCCCCAAGCAGAATCAACAGCTTGATGCCGTAACCGTGCGCGAGAAATTCCAAGATTTGGCGCAGGAAATCGGCGATGGCCGCACGCCCGAGGAAGTCGCCGACGGATTTTTGAAAATCGCCATCGCTAACATGGCCAAGGCCATCAAGAAAATCTCCGTGCAGCGTGGCTACGATGTGACCAATTACGCGCTCAACGCTTTCGGCGGCGCTAGCGGACAGCATGTCTGCGCAGTAGCCGATGCATTGTCGATGAAAACCGTGATGGTCCACCCGTATTCGGGGCTTCTGTCTGCTTACGGTATGGGGATCGCCGATATTCGCGCCGTGCGTCAGCGTGGGCTTGAAGTTCCGCTTGATGACGCTTCGCTATTCGAAATCACCGTAACCGCCAGTACGCTTGGCCGCGTGGCTCGCAGTGAAGTGCGAGGCCAGGGCATATCCGCTATCGCGCTCGATACGCAAGTGGTGCTTGTGGTACGATATTCAGGCACCGACACATCTATCGAGGTTCCGGCATTTTCAGCAACCGGTATAGAGAACATTACTGACGCCGCTGAAAACATGACAATCGAAGGCATCCGCGCGGCGTTCGAGGCAGCGCATAAGGAACGTTACGGTTTCATCAACAGCGATAAAAGTCTCGAAGTGGAAACGGTCTCGGTGGAAGTGGTTGGCACACGTCAAAAGCCGCCGCAGCCGTGGCGCGTTGTTTCAAACACGGAGCTTCCGCCCCCGGAACGGCGCACGCGTTTCTTCTCGAACGGCGCTTGGCGCGATGCGGTTGTTTATATGCGACAGCAGCTTCGTTCTGGGCATACCGTCCAGGGGCCAGCGATCATTATCGAGGATCATCAAACGGTGGTCGTCGAAAAGGGGTGGAGCGTTAGCCTTACACGTCGCAACAACCTCGTGTTGGAACGGGTGGAGGCTCTGCCTGAACATACTACGGTCCGCACTGAAGCCGATCCGGTTATGTTGGAGATTTTCAACGATCTCTTTATGTCCGCTGCTGACCAGATGGGCGTTACGCTGCGAAATTCGGCCAGTTCCATTAACATCAAGGAGCGGCTTGATTTTTCATGCGCGGTATTCGATGCAGCGGGCGAACTTGTCGCCAACGCGCCGCATATGCCGGTGCATCTAGGCTCGATGGATCAGGCGGTGGCCGCCATCATCAAAGGAAACCCCGTTATCCGGCCTGGCGATGTATTCGCCATTAACGCGCCCTATAACGGCGGCACGCATTTGCCCGACATTACCGTGTGCACGCCGGTGTTCGACGCAGAGGGCACGCGCATTCTGTTCTGGGCTGCCTCGCGCGGGCATCACGCCGATATTGGAGGCATCGCGCCGGGGTCAATGTCGCCGCGGGCGCGCAGCATTGAGCAGGAAGGCATCTATATCGATAACTTCAAGCTGGTGGACGCTGGGATATTCCGCGAACGTGCGCTTTTCAAGCTGTTAACGGGGGCGATATTTCCGGTTCGCAAGTTCCGGCGCAATATCAATGACCTGAAAGCCCAGGTCGCCGCGAACGAAAAAGGCGCTGCCGAGCTTCGCAAGATGGTGAACCAGTATGGGTTGGATGTCGTCGAAGCCTATATTGGCCACATTCAGAACAACGCTGCTGAACGTGTACGCCGCGCAATCGACAAGCTGTCGGATGCTTCCTTTACCTACACCATGGACCAGGGGTGCGCGATCAAGGTGCGCATTTCAGTGGACCGTGAAAAGCGCGAGGCGACGGTAGACTTTACCGGCACTTCGCCACAGCGTGCGGATACTTTCAATGCGCCGCTTCCGGTGACGCGCGCGGCGGTGCTCTATGCGTTCCGTGTGCTGGTTGAAGACAACATCCCCATGAATGCCGGGTGCATGCGGCCTATTCGTCTGATCGTGCCTGAAGGCTCTATGCTATCGCCGCGTTGGCCTGCTGCTGTGGCTGCCGGAAATATCGAGATTTCGCAAGCGCTTGCTAATGCCCTGCTTGGCGCATTGCAAATTCTGGCGCCTGCACAAGGCACTATGAACAATCTCAGCTTTGGCAATTATCTCTATCAGTACTCTGAGACGATCTGCTCCGGCGCGCCTGCGGGGGCAGGGTTCGATGGTACGGACGCCACGCATACGCATATGACGAACTCGCGGCTAACCGACCCGGAAGTTCTGGAAATGCGTTTTCCGGTGGTGCTGGAAGACTTCCATATACGCGAAGGTTCAGGTGGAAAAGGCCGCTGGTGCGCCGGCGACGGCACCAGCCGCACCATCCGTTTTCGGCAGCGCATGGAATGTACGATCCTCTCAGGCCATCGCCTGGTGCCTCCGCCGGGGGTGAATGGCGGCGAGGCCGGACAGACGGGGCGTAATCTTTGGCGTGGGGAGACCGGCGAAATCAAAGAGCTGAAAGGTTGCGATCAACTCATCGTTAACGCGGGCGACGCGATTACCATCATCACTCCGACGGGGGGCGGTTTCGGCGTACCAGAGGAACGGGGTAACACTGAAGCTGGAGGGGACGCCGTAGTTGCGCCGAAAAAGCTCGCCACGTTAAAGGCATAGAGGCAGACATTGTAATATGGGTAGCTGTTTACCCGGATGTACAGTTTTGCCTCAACGGTTCAAGCTTTTCAGCCATACATCCAGATGTGCGGCCATTTCGGGCAGTTTGCTGTCAAAGCAATGCTCGGCGTCGCTTATGATGTGCAAATCCTTGGGGCCGGACAATGCTTGGAACAACTGCCATTGATGCTTAGGCAGACAGACCGTGTCTTTCTCGCCGACCATCAACATTACCGGCATATGCAGTTTTCCTGCCTGTGGAAGCGCGTCATAACGGAACAGCGAGTGAAAATATTCCGGTGCGCGGCTGCCTTCATACGTCACCCCATCATTCACAGATTGTTGGAGCACAGATTGCCCCGCTTGCAACGCCGCGAGTTCTTCTGGCGCAAACCGCGCATATGATTCCTCGCGCGCCGGGCCGTTAATCAGCGCCGCTGATGGGAACAGATGCAAAACCTTGTTCGGATTGTTTTCAGCGTATAGCAGTGCGGAAAATCCGCCCAGAGAATGCCCCGCCAGCGCGAACGGTTCGCGATACCAGCTTTGCGAAGATGCCCAGGCGATGCCGTCTTCCAGGTCGTGTAAATGCGTTTCGATGGTGGATTCAGCCAGGGTGCCATCGGCTTCGTTGAAAGAATTGGTGAAGTCAAACGCTATGACGGTGTAGCCGTTATTCCGGTAAGTCGCGATAATGGGTTTGATATGATCGCTGTCCACAGAACCGCTATAGCCATGCTGCACGAAAACTATACGTTCAGCGTTTTCTGTGAGGAATAGGTGGGCAAAAAATGTTTTGCCGTATCGGTTGCGTAACGCAATTTTCATGGGGGCGTCCTGATGGATCGGATGA